>NZ_JCALCF010000099.1:0-327 GCF_059812185.1 Mycobacterium sp. NGS67 | reverse complement strand
TTCACCGAACATCACGCGTTCATGGCCCGGCTCTTCCTGGACCGTATCGATGCCCACAGCAGCGATATCGCACGACTCGATGCCCGCATTGAGGAGCAAATCGCACCTTTTCAGTACGCCCGGGACCTGCTGATCAGTATCCCGGGCTGGTCTCAGGTGGTCGCTGATGTGTTCATCGCCGAAGCCGGCGCCGACATGAGCGTGTTCCCCTCAGCCGGTCATCTTGCGTCCTGGGCCGGGGTAGTGCCCGGCAGTAACGAGTCCGCAGGCCGGGTCAAATCCGCCCACCCCCGACCCGGCAATCGGCACCTCAAAGGCGCCCTCGGC
>NZ_JCALCF010000098.1:0-335 GCF_059812185.1 Mycobacterium sp. NGS67 | reverse complement strand
GCGTTGAAGTCACCACTGTTGAAGCTGCCCTCGTTGAAGCTTCCGGTGTTGTAGCTACCCCGGTTACCGATACCGGTGTTGAAATTGCCGGGATTGAACAGCCCGGTGTTACCGGTGCCGGAGTTACCGATACCGGTGTTGTAGCTGCCGGTGTTGAACAACCCCGAGTTACCCACCCCGGCGTTCATCAAGCCGCGCAAATCAAAACCGGAGTTACCGATACCGATGTTGCCGTCACCGGTGTTGAAGAAACCGATGTTGTTGTCCCCGGTATTGCCGAACCCGATATTGCCGGTGCCGGTATTGCCGAAGATGTCGGCCGCAGCGGCCGCCGC
>NZ_JCALCF010000097.1:0-348 GCF_059812185.1 Mycobacterium sp. NGS67 | reverse complement strand
TGCGACGTTTTGCAAGGTCCGCGTCGGGGCGCATGTGGTGTCTCAGGCACTGGTGGTGGCCACCGGGGTGTCCATCGAAGGCACCCGCGAGGTGTTGGGCACCGCGGTCGGGGACAGTGAGTCCTTCGAGTTCTGGCGCGAATTCCTCGCCAGCCTCAAGGCCCGAGGTCTGACCGGGGTGCACCTGGTCATCTCCGATGCCCACGCCGGACTCAAAGCCGCAGTCGCCCAACAGTTCTGCGGATCTTCCTGGCAACGCTGCAGAGTGCACTTCATGCGCAACCTGCACGGCGCGGTCTCGGCCAAGCATGCCCCGGCGGTGACCGCGGCGGTCAAGACGGTCTTCGC
>NZ_JCALCF010000096.1:0-361 GCF_059812185.1 Mycobacterium sp. NGS67 | reverse complement strand
CGTCCGGAGACCCCGACGATATTGGAGGCCACCGCCGAAAGTTTGATCGCAGCGTCTTCGAGAAGCTTTTCCAGACGCTGGATCTCTTTGGTGCGCTCGCGGGTGATGACGGTGCGACTACGCGTCAGATCACGCAATATCCGGATCGCAGGTGGGGGTACAAATGAAGCCCGCACCAGTCCGTGCGCCCCCAGATCGGCCAGCCACGCCGCATCAGAGACATCGGTCTTGCGGCCCGGCACATTGCGGGCAGCTTTGGCGTTGACCAGCATGATCGAGTGTTGATCTTCGAGCAGATAGAAAAACGGCTTCCAGTAATCGGAGGTCGACTCGATCACCACACAGCTGACCTTCTCAGCCG
>NZ_JCALCF010000095.1:0-371 GCF_059812185.1 Mycobacterium sp. NGS67 | reverse complement strand
TGAACCAGCCCGGGTTTCGTGCGCACCTTCTTTCGAGGGAAGGATGGCACGATGCCAAGCAAATACGACCCGGCGGTCAAGGCCAAGGCGGTCCGGTTGCTCCGGGAGCATCGCGAGGACTACGAGACGGAGTGGGCGGCGATGCGGGCCATCTCCACACGGTTGGGGATGAGTACCGAAACGCTGCGTAAGTGGGTGCGTCAGGCCGAAGTCGATGACGGTCAAGCGGCGGGGATGAGCACCCGGGAGTCCCAGGAGTTGCGGGAGCTGCGAAGGAAGAACCGCGAGCTGGAAGAAACCGTCGAGATCCTGAAGGCGGCAACAAGTTTCTTTGCGCGGGCGAGCGACCCGCGACACCGTTGATCTGTGCG
>NZ_JCALCF010000094.1:0-371 GCF_059812185.1 Mycobacterium sp. NGS67 | reverse complement strand
CGGGTAGTACGGTGAGGACCATTCCATCGACACCCCGCCGTGCGGGTAGCGGGTCACGGCAACATGATAGGAGGACTTGCGGTCTTTGCTGGTGCGGGCATCCACGCGCCGGTCGCCCGGGGTGGGGTCGTAGCGGGTGGTCCAGCCCCAGGTGTCGAACAACCGCTTGAACGCGTCGAACGTGGCGTCGTTGCCGCCCGGGGGATACCCCCACACCCAGTAACTGACTTCGAAGTTCCATGACCCGCGCGGGCCCAGTGGCCCGCTGCCGCAACTGAGGACGGCATCGCTCCCGGGCCTTTTGAATCCGACTGTCAGGCCGTCGGGTAGCCGCTTGAGGATCTCGGTGATGTAGTGCACCACACCGCGGC
>NZ_JCALCF010000093.1:0-393 GCF_059812185.1 Mycobacterium sp. NGS67 | reverse complement strand
CGAGACCAGCTCGCCCACATTGCCCACACCCGAAGCCCACGACCCCAGGTTCTGCAATCCCGAACTACCCGCACCCATATTGAAAAAGCCCGAGGAACTACCCGAACCACTGTTAAAGAATCCCGACGACGGCGCACCCGTCGTATTACCGAAACCCGGACCCGCCGGGATCGAGAACGGAATGTCGATCGGGCCGACGGACCCGAAGATACCGCCGAACAGGGTGTATTCCGGGCCCCCGACTACGAAGTTCAGCCGAGGTCCGCTAATGGTTATGGTCGGAACGCGAATGGGACCGACGGTGCCGGACAAGGTGGTAAGAGTGCCGAGATTTATCACCCCGATGGTGTACGGCAAAGTGGTGATGTCCAGTGTGCCGCCGGAAATCGTCAT
>NZ_JCALCF010000092.1:0-396 GCF_059812185.1 Mycobacterium sp. NGS67 | reverse complement strand
TGAGGCCAGCTCGCCCACATTGCCCACACCCGAAGCCCACGACCCCAGGTTCTGCAATCCCGAACTGCCCGCACCCATGTTGAAAAAGCCCGAGGAACTACCCGAACCACTGTTAAAGAATCCCGACGACGGCGCACCCGTCGTGTTACCGAAACCCGGACCCCCCGGGATCGAGAACGGGATATCGATTGGGCCGACGGTGCCGGTGATACCGCCGAACAGGGTGTATCCCGGGCCCCCGACTACGAAGTTCAGCCGAGGTCCGGTGATCGTTATGGTCGGAACGTTGATGGGACCGACGGTCGAGCCGGCGCGCAGACCGCTGAGGGTTAGCGGGAGCTGGGGAACGGTGAACGGCTGAGTGGTGATGTCGAATGTGCCGCCGGAAATCGTCAG
>NZ_JCALCF010000091.1:0-402 GCF_059812185.1 Mycobacterium sp. NGS67 | reverse complement strand
CCCGGCACCACCGGCGCCGCCCTTACCGCCGGCGCCGCCGCTACCACCGGTGCCACCGGCCCCGGCGTTGGTGCCGGCCTGACCGATCGCACCGTCGACCCCGGCCCCACCGGACCCGGCCGCACCACCGGCACCACCGCTGCTGGCATTGCCACCGTTGCCGTTGGCGCCGGCCACCCCGCCGGCACCGGCACCGGCCAGGCCGGCGACCCCACCGGCACCGCCGTTGGCGCCCTGACCGCCGGCGCCGCCGTCACCACCGGCAAACCCGGAGTCACCGCTGTTGATGCCGTGGTTGCCGGCCGCACCGATACCGCCCTTGCCGGCCGCGCCGGCGTGACCACCGGCCCCGGCGTCCCCGCCGGACCCGGCCTTGGCCGCCGCGCCGCCGACCCCGCTGGT
>NZ_JCALCF010000090.1:0-402 GCF_059812185.1 Mycobacterium sp. NGS67 | reverse complement strand
ACCGGCACCACCGGCGCCGCCCTTACCGCCGGCGCCGCCGCTACCACCGGTGCCACCGGCCCCGGCGTTGGTGCCGGCCTGACCGATCGCGCCGTCGACCCCGGCCCCACCGGACCCGGCCGCACCACCGGCACCACCGCTGCTGGCATTACCACCGTTGCCGTTGGCGCCGGCCACCCCGCCGGCACCGGCACCGGCCAGGCCGGCGACCCCACCGGCACCGCCGTTGGCGCCCTGACCGCCGGCGCCGCCGTCACCACCGGCAAACCCGGAGTCGCCGCTGTTGATGCCGTGGTTGCCGGCCGCACCGATACCGCCCTTGCCGGCCGCGCCGGCGTGACCACCGGCCCCGGCGTCCCCGCCGGACCCAGCCTTGGCCGCCGCGCCGCCGACCCCGCTGGC
>NZ_JCALCF010000009.1:0-215817 GCF_059812185.1 Mycobacterium sp. NGS67 | reverse complement strand
ACTAGCCATCACGGCGGGGCCCGACCCCGCGATGTGACCATCACCTCGGTCTCACTCGGCTAACCTGAACACCCGGGACGGCCGCCGCTGACCGGGAGGAGACTCGTGGCCGAGAGCTTTGGTCGCTACCAACTGCAGGGTCTGCTGGGTCGCGGTGGCATGGGCCAGGTCTACCGGGCTTACGACACCCAGACCGACCGCGTCGTCGCCATCAAATTGCTGCCGCCGCATCTGGCCGAGGACAAAGAGTTCGAGCACCGCTTCCGCCGGGAGGCGCGCATCGCGGCCAGCCTCAACGATCCGCACGTCGTGCCCATCCACGGCTTCGGTGAGATCGACGGCCGACTGTATGTCGACATGCGTCTGGTCGAGGGCCGGGATTTGGTGAAGTTCATCGCCGAGAACGGCGGCCGACTGACCCCGGCGCAGACGGTGGCGATCGTCGACCAGGTTGCGGCTGCGCTGGACAGTGCCCACCGGGCCGGGCTGGTGCATCGCGACGTCAAACCGTCGAACATCCTGGTTGCCCAAGCCCGCGACTTCGTCTACCTGATCGACTTCGGGCTGGCCCGTGCCACCACCGACACCGTGTTGACCGGGTCCGGCACCACGATGGGCACCCTCGCCTACCTGGCCCCTGAAAGATTCAGTGGCACAACGGATTCCCGTGCCGATGTGTACTCGCTGGGGTGTGTGCTCTACGAGTGCCTGACCGGCGCCCGGCCCTATCCCGGCGAGACGTTCGCAGAGCAGATCTCCGGCCACCTCCACTCCCCGCCGCCACGTCCCACGGCGATCGCACCAGGCATCTCCCCGACCTTCGACGCTGTCGTCGCGCGCGCAATGGCAAAGGACCCGCAAGTCCGGTACCAGACGGTGACCGAACTCGCCGACGCCGCCCGCGCGGCGTTGACCGGTGCCGCTCCAACCCTCCCCCCGCCGCCACCGGCCGAACCGCGTACCGGGCTGCGGAGAGTGGATTCCGAAGGCATCGCCGACCCGCCCACTCCGAGCAGATCGGGAAGCAGCCGCAAAGTGCTGGTTGCGACCGTGGCCGGTTCGGGACTGGCACTGGTCTTGGTGGCCGCCCTCGTCGCGTTCCTCCTCGGCGACGACGACCGCGCCTCGAACACCACGACGTCGTCCAACACGACCACCAGCAACAACGAGTCGCAGAAAAGCGAGGCTCCCGAAGCGACGGCGGCCGCCACGCCGCCATTGCCGGCCGTCGCCGTGCTGCCAGACCGGGGCGCCAACTGTCAGTATTCGCCGACGCCGACGGCGGCCGGCAAACCGGTGCAACCTCCGCGCAGCGGCCGGGTGCCCACCACACCGGCCGAGGTTTCGGCCACCATGGTCACCAGCGAGGGCACCATCGGTCTGCGCCTGGCCAACAACGAGTCCCCCTGCACCGTGAACAGCTTCGTCAGCCTGGCGCAGCAGGGATTCTTCGACAACACCCAGTGTCGTCAGCTGTTCAAGTCGGCGAAAATGGGCGCGTTGCAGTGCGGCGATCCGCAAGGCGACGGGTCCGGCGGACCCGGCTACGAATTCGACGACGAGTACCCGGCTGACCAGTACCCGCGCGGCGACCCCAAGTTGGGACAGCCGGTCGTCTACCCGCGCGGCACCCTGGCGATGGCGACCGACACCAATGGCAGCCAGTTCTATGTGTTCTTCGACGACTCCGAGTTGGCGCCGCAGTCCACGGTGTTCGGCTCTATCGACCAGCAGGGCCTTGCGGCAGTCGACCGGATCGCCAGGGCCGGTGTCGTCGGCGGCGAGGACGACGGGACGCCCGTCACTCCGCTGACCATCACTTCGGTGCGTCTCGACGGGTGAGCGTGCGGATTTCAGTGTGAGCGTGCGGACTTCAGTGTGAACTCAGGGTTTTCATTGTGAGCCCACGGTGGCCGACAAGGTGATTGTGCCGCCGTAGCCTCACCCTCAAAGCCGTAGCCTCACACTCAAAGCCGCAGCCTCACACTCAAAGACCTCAGGAAGCCGACGTCACCCGATACACGTCGTAGACGCCCTCGACGTTGCGCACCACGTTCAGCAGATGGCCCAGATGTTTCGGGTCGCCCATCTCGAAGGTGAACCGGCTGATCGCCACCCGGTCCCCCGACGTGGTCACCGACGCGGACAGGATGTTGACCTTCTCGTCGGCCAGCACGCGCGTCACGTCCGACAGCAACCGGTGCCGGTCGAGAGCTTCGACCTGAATCGCGACCAGGAACACCGACGACGGCGACGGCGCCCACAGCACCTCGATGATGCGCTCGGACTGCTGCTGCAGGGACGCGGCGTTGGTGCAGTCGGTGCGGTGCACGCTGACGCCGCCGCCGCGGGTGACGAACCCCATGATCTGGTCACCCGGCACCGGTGTGCAGCATTTGGCCAGCTTGGACAGCACCCCGGGAGCGCCGGGCACCGACACGCCGACGTCTTCGGTGCTGCGCGGGCGTCGCGGTTGCATGGTCGCCGGGGTGGATCGTTCGGCAACGTCGTCCTCGGCCTGGTCGATACCGCCGAGTTCGGCCAACAGCCGCTGCACGACGTGCCGGGCCGAGACGTGGCCCTCGCCGATCGCGGTGTACATCGCCGAGACGTCGGTGTAGTGCAGCTCCCGGGCCACCGCGGCCATCGACTCGCCATTCACCAAGCGCTGCAGGGGAAGTCCGGCGCGACGCACTTCGCGAGCCATCGCCTCCTTGCCGGATTCCAGCGCTTCTTCACGCCGCTCCTTGGCGAACCACTGGCGGATCTTCGTCTTAGCGCGCGGGGACACCACGAACTGCTGCCAGTCCCGCGACGGACCGGCGTTGAGCGCCTTGGACGTGAACACCTCGACGACTTCGCCGTTGTCCAGCTTGCGTTCCAGCGCCACCAGCCGCCCGTTGACCCGGGCACCGATGCAACGGTGGCCTACCTCGGTGTGCACGGCGTAGGCGAAGTCGACCGGCGTGGAACCAGCCGGCAACGTGAACACGTCACCTTTGGGTGAGAACACGAATATCTCTTGTACTGCAAGGTCGTAACGCAGCGACTCCAGGAACTCGCCCGGGTCGGCCGCCTCCCGCTGCCAGTCGAGCAACTGCCGCATCCACGCCATGTCGTCGATCTCGGCGGCAGCGTGCTGGTGCGGAACCCCGTTGCGGCCCTTGGCTTCCTTGTACCGCCAGTGCGCGGCGATGCCGAATTCGGCGGTGCGGTGCATGTCGTTGGTGCGGATCTGCACCTCCAGCGGCTTGCCTTCCGGCCCGACGACCGTGGTGTGCAGCGACTGGTACACACCGAATCTGGGCTGGGCGATGTAGTCCTTGAACCGTCCGGCCATCGGCTGCCACAGCGAATGCACAACGCCCACAGCGGCATAGCAGTCGCGGATCTCGTCGCACAGGATGCGGATGCCGACCAGGTCGTGGATGTCGTCGAAGTCACGGCCCTTGACGATCATCTTCTGGTAGATCGACCAGTAGTGCTTGGGCCGGCCCTCCACCGTCGCCTTGATCTTCGAGGCGTTCAGCGTGTTGGTGATCTCGGCACGCACCTTGGCCAGGTAGGTGTCGCGCGACGGCGCGCGCCCGGCCACCAGCCGGACGATCTCCTCGTATTTCTTGGGATGCAGGATGGCGAACGAGAGGTCCTCGAGTTCCCACTTGACGCTGGCCATACCCAGCCGATGTGCAAGCGGCGCAATGACTTCCAGTGTCTCGCGGGCCTTGCGGGCCTGCTTCTCCGGCGGCAGGAAGCGCATGGTGCGCATGTTGTGCAGCCGGTCGGCCACCTTGATCACCAGCACCCGCGGGTCGCGGGCCATCGCGGTGATCATCTTGCGGATCGTCTCGCCCTCGGCGGCGCTGCCGAGCACGACGCGGTCCAGCTTGGTCACTCCGTCGACGAGATGGCCCACCTCCTCACCGAAGTCCTCGGACAGGGCGGCCAGCGTGTACCCGGTGTCCTCGACGGTGTCGTGCAGCAGGGCGGCCACCAAAGTGGTGGTGTCCATACCCAATTCGGCCAGGATGTTGGCCACCGCCAGCGGGTGGGTGATGTAGGGATCGCCGGAGTGCCGCAGCTGGGTGGCGTGCCGCCGGTCGGCGACCTCGTAGGCCCGCTGCAGCAGTGACAGGTCCGCTTTGGGATATACCTCCCGGTGCACCGCGACGAGCGGTTCGAGCACGGGGTTGATGGCGCTGCTGCGCGCGGTCATCCGCCGGGCCAGCCGGGCCCGCACCCGGCGGGAGGCGCTGCTGCTGCTCTTGGGCGCCTCGACGGAGGCTATCGGCATCGGCTCGGTGGGCGGGCCCGAGGACGCCGGACCCGGTTCGGCGGGCGGCGCGACAGCTTGCAGCGTGCTGTGTTCATCCGCCACGTGGGTCACCTCCGACCTTGAGGATATCGCGGGATCTCGTCTGTCAGGTGCGACTCAGGCTGTGCACCGGCAGCGGCGCCACCGCCTCGCGACCGCCCAACTCGGTGAGTTCCACCACCACCGCCGCGATCGTCGGGACCGCGCCGCCGCGCTCCAGCAACCTTTGCGCAGCGCCGACGCTGCCGCCGGTGGCCAGGACGTCGTCGATGATTGCAACGCGCAGACCGGCCAACGCAATCCCGTCGGCCGGGATTTCGACGGTGGCGGCGCCGTATTCGCGCTCGTAGTCCTCGCTGAGCACCGGCGGCGGCAGCTTGCCACCCTTGCGGATGGCCAGCACCCCGGTCCGCAACCGGGTGGCCACAGCGGCGGCCAGCAGGAAGCCGCGGGAATCGATGCCCGCCATCAGGTCCGCACCCGCCGAGACCTCGGCGAGCGCGTCGGTGATGGCCGCCATCGCGTCGGCGTCGGCGAACACGGGAGTGAGGTCTTTGAACTGCACCCCGGGCTCGGGAAAATCCGCGACCTTGCGGGTCAGCGCATCGATGACGGCGGCGACGTCCGTCACTGCACCAGCGCCCATCGGTCCATGTTCCAGCCCGCTCCCCACCGGGTGGGGTTCTTGCTCACCGCATACATCTTCTTGGACATCAACAAGGTCCGCTGCTGCCGGTACAGGGGCAACGTCGGCATCTCTCCCCACAGCACCGGCGCGGCTTCGGCGAGTAGCCGGGCCCGCTCGGTCGGATCGGCGGAAACCGCGAGCGCGCCGATGATCCCGTCGATTTGCGGGTTCGCATACCCCGACAGGTTGTTGCCGTTGCCGCTGTGCAACGTGTAGGCGTCCATCGCCGACGACCCGGTGGATCCGCTGCCCGCCGCACCGCCCGTGCTCGCCAGCAACACGTCGATCTTCCCGTCCCGCAGCGCCTGGGGTCCCGGGGTATCGAGGGTCACATTGGTGACGGTGATCCCGGCGGCCTGGCACGATGCCGCGATCGACCCGACAATGGCCGCCAGTCGGGCGTTGGGTCCGCGGTAGCCGATCCGCACGGTCAGCGGGACGCCGCGCAGCGCGTCGCGGGCGGCGTTGGGATCGGCCTTGTCGAACGGGCGCGCCTCGTTGACACCGTCGGTGGCAGCCAGCGCATCCTCGGTCGCCGGGGACAGGCGAGAGTTGGCGATCGGCACGCCGCCGTCGCGGGCGATCCCGTCCCGGGGTGTGCAGAATGCGAACGCGCGGCGCAACGGAACCTGGGCGAGCGGCCCCTGTGGCGCGAAGATGAGCTGCTCGATCCCGGCCGACGGGAAATCGGAGCGCTGGTAGTCGTCCGGAGTGGCCAGCGCGCCGGACGATCCGGCCGCCACGTCGACCACGTCCACCCGGCGGTGGTTCACCCGGTCCTGGATGTCGCTGCCCTGCGGTCGCACGGTGATCCGCTTGGTGATCGCCTTGGCGCCCCACCATCGGTCGTTGGACGCCAGCACCACGGCGCCGCCGTCCAGCACCGACTCGATCTTGTACGGTCCCGACGACGGAAAACGCTTGAGGTCGACCCCGGGTTTCAGGTCCCACGTCGTATTCCACAGTCGCGCAACCTGTTCCACCACCGACACCTTGTTGGTGAGCAGGGCGGTGGTGACGTCGGCGCCCAGGGTGTCGGAGATGACATGCGACGGCATCATCGAGGTGGCGGTGAACAGCTGGGTGTAGTCGGCAACGCCACGGTCGGGGATGAACGACACCCGGGCCTTCTTCTGGCCGGGGGTGCATTCGATGTTGGCGATGTCGACGTACCCGGCCTGGGTGGCCGCGTCGAAACCACCGAACCGCCCGGACTGCGCGGCCCAGGCCAGCACCAGATCGTCGCAGGTCACCGGTTTGCCGTCGGAGTAGACGGCGTTGTCGGCGATCTGGTAGTCAAGCACCAGGGGCGCACCGCCGACCACCGAGATGGTGCCGAAGTCGTGGTCGGCGACCACCTGCCCGTCGGGCCCGTGGTAGCCGAACCCGGTCAGGGTGCGGGCGAAGGCCTGGGCGCCGGCCGAGGCGGCACCGATGGTGGTGTTGGTGTTGTAGCTCGACAACGGGCCGTCGACCACGTAGTCGATCTGCCCCGCCGCGCTACCGGAACAACCGGTAAGGCCCGATGCTGCCAGCAGTGCCACAACACCGTTGGCCACCAAGGCTTTTCGCCAACGAAACCGGGTGGCCATGCGGCTACCGCTTGCCGACGTTTCGCTTGCCGGTGGGACGCCGGGTGCCGGTCGGACGCACCGGACGCGCGCCCGGAGCCGGTTTGTTGGTGGCTGCGGGCTTGCTGGGGGTCACGGTCTCGGTGACCGCCTCCGTCGCGTCCTCGCCGCCGTCGGCCCGCTCCTCGGCGACCTCCTCGGAGACGGTCTTCTCGTCGCCGGTCTTTTCCGCGGTTGCCTTCGTCCCGGTCGTTCCCGAGCCGCGCCGTCGCAGCACCCGCCGGGTGTGCGAGCGCACCAACTCGGTGCGTTCGCGCATCGTGACCAGCAACGGAGTTGCGAAGAAGATCGACGAGTAGGTGCCGACGATGATGCCGATCAGCTGCACCAGCGCCAGGTCTTTCAGCGTGCCCACTCCCAGCAGCCACACCGCCACCACCATCAGCGCCACGACCGGCAGCACCGAAATCAGGCTGGTGTTGATTGAGCGCATGAAGGTCTGGTTGACCGCCAGGTTGGCGTGCTCGGCGAAGGTGCGCCGGGTGGTGTGCTGGAATCCCTGCGTGTTCTCCTCGACCTTGTCGAAGACGATCACGGTGTCATAGATCGAGAAGCCGAGGATGGTCAGCAACCCGATCACGGTGGCCGGGGTGACCTCGAAGCCCACCAGGGCATACACGCCCGCGGTGACCGTGATGTCGAAGACCATGGCCGCCAGGGCGGACAACGTCATGTACCGCTCGTATCGCACGGTGATGTAGAGGCCGACCAGCACCAGGAACACCACCAGTGCGATCACCGCTTTCTTGGTGATCTGACCGCCCCACGTCGAGGAGACCGCCGCGTCGCTGATGGCGTCCTTACTGGGCGGTTTGCCTTCGGCCCCGATCGGCTGGAACGCGTCGAACAGGGCGTCGCGTAGCTTCGCGGTCTGTTCGTTGGTCAGATGTTCCGAGCGGATCTGCACCGTGGCCGACGAACCCTTGCCGACGCTGACCACCGACTCCGGGTCCTCGCCGATCACCTTCTTGTACACGTCCTGCACCTGCGCGACCTGCGCAGTGCCGGTGGCCCCGTGCGCGGGCAGCGACACCGTGGTGCCGCCCTTGAAATCGATGCCGAAGGTGAACCCGCGGATCAGGATGGCCAGGACGGCGATCGCCATGATCGCGCCGCTCACCCCGTACCAGAGCCGACGGCGCCCCACCACCTCGAAGGCACCGGTTCCGGTGTACAGCCGGGACAGGAAGCCGTGGTGCGGAGCGTCGGTCTTGATGTCGTCGCGGGGGGTTGCGGTGACCTCGGTGGTCTTGGCGTCGGTGGTCTTGGCGTCGGCGTCCTTGGCGTCGGCCGGCTTGGCGGCGGTCGGCTTCTTCTTGATGTCGACACCGGTCTTGGGCTTGGCGGCCATCGGTTATCCCCGTCCCGTCTTGGTGGCGCTCGAGCGGGCTCCGGCGGAAGCGGTCCGGCGTTCGCGCGCGACCTGCTGAACAGCACCCAGCCCGTTGTAAGCCGGCTTGGCCAGCCTCGCGGATTTGGACGAGAGATATACCAGCGGCCAGGTGACCAGGAACACCACCACGATGTCGAGGATCGTCGTGAGCCCCAACGTGAACGCGAAACCCTTCACCTGGCCGATCGCCAGCGCGTACAACACAGCGGCGGCCAGGAAGGTGACCGCGTTGCCCGACACGATCGTCTTGCGGGCCCGCGCCCAACCACGCGGAACCGCCGAACGGTACGAACGACCTTCGCGGATCTCGTCTTTGATGCGTTCGAAGAACACCACGAACGAGTCGGCGGTAGTGCCGATACCGATGACCAGACCGGCTATGCCGGCCAGATCCAGGGTGTAGTTGATATATCGGCCCAGCAGCACCAGGATCGCGAAAACCATTGCACCGGAAGCGATCAACGACAAGGCCGTCAGCAATCCCAGCACCCGGTAGTACAGCAGCGAGTACAGCAGCACCAGCAGCAGGCCGATCGCGCCGGCTATCAGGCCGGCCCGCAGCGACGACAGCCCCAACGTCGCCGAAACCGTCTGCGCCTCCGAGGATTCGAAGGACAGCGGCAACGAACCGTACTTCAGGACGTTGGCGAGCTGTTTTGCCGTCGCCGCGCTGAACGGCGGCTCACCGCCACTGATCTGGGTCCGCCCACCGGGAATGGCCTCCCTGATCATGGGCGCGCTGACGACCTGGGAGTCCAGGGTGAACGCCGTCTGGGTACCGGTGTGGGCGGCGGTGTAGTCGGCCCACACGTTCGCCGCGGGACCCTTGAACTGCAGATCGACGACCCAGCCCAGACTGCGCTGGTCCTGGCCCGAGGTGGCGTCCTGGATCTGGTCGCCGCTGATGATCGACGGCGCCAACAGGTATGCGGTCTTGTGGTCGGTCGAGCAGGTGATCAGCGGCAGATTCGGGTCGTCGTTGCCGGCCAGGATGTCTTCTTTGTCGCAGCGCAGCGCCTGGAACTGCAGGGCGAGCTCCTGGAAGTACGGGCTGGTGTTCTGCCGCCACTTCTTTTCCTGCGCGATGCGGTCGGCGAGCGCCTTGCGCGGATCCGGCGGCGCGGGCGCCTCGGGGGGCGGCGCCTCCGATGTCGGGCTGGGTGCCGGTGCCGGGCTGGGTGCCGGATCCTGCGGGTACGGCCGAGGCTGACCCCGCGGCGGCGCCGGAGCCGGCGCGCCGGATTGCGGCGCACCCGTTTCGGGGGCAGGCGCCCCGGGGGCACCAGGCGCGGGAGCAGGTGCACCGGGCGCACCGGGTGCCGGCTGTTCGACGGGCCGGGGTTCTTCGGGCGGCGGCTTCTGGGCGGGCAACGAACTCGTGACCGGCCGGATGTAGAGCCGGGCGGTCTGGCCCAGGTTGCGGGCCTCGTTGCCGTCGTTGCCCGGCACCGTGATGACCAGGTTGTCGCCGTCGACGACCACCTCGGAGCCGGACACCCCCAGCCCGTTGACGCGCGAGCTGATGATCTGTTGGGCCTGCGCCAGCGCATCCGGACTGGGACGCTTGCCGTCCGGGGTGCGCGCGGTCAACGTCACCCGGGTGCCACCCTGCAGGTCGATGCCCAGTTTCGGCGCCGCCTTCTTGTCCCCGGTGAGAAATACCAACAGGTAGACGCCGACGAGCATGAGCAGGAACACCGACAGGTAGCGGGCAGGATGCACCGGCGCCGAAGACGATGCCACGTTCCTTGAATCTCCTTGAAAATCGGTACCGGACCCGTGAGAGCCTCCGAAGAGACTACGTGGCCTTCGGTCAGGAATCCTTGGCGACGTGCGTCTGGTCCTCGGCCTCTGCTTCCACAGCGACGGCCGAGTCCTCGTCGAAGTCGTCTTCCGGCAGGATCTTGTCGCGGATCGCCAGCTTCATCCAGGTGGTCACCACGCCGGGTGCGATCTCGAGGTCGACGGTGTCGTCGGTGATATCGACCACGTTGGCCTCCAGACCGGACGTGGTGTGCACCCGGTCACCGGGCTGCAACGACTCGTGCAGGTCGATGGTTGCCTGCATCGCCTTGCGCTGGCGGCGCGAGGCGAAGAACATGAACCCGCCCATGATGAGCAGGAACGGCAAGAACAGAACAAAACTATCCATCAACACGCCTGTCTTTCGTATCGGGAGTGCTCGAAATTCCCGCGGAATCCGGGGACGGTGCCGGTAGGACCCGGCACTCGATCACGTCGTCAACGGTCCAGTCTGCCATTCCCGCAGGTCGCAAACCGACCCCACCACGTGTGGCGGCCTCGGGAGCAGCCGAAACTCCGCAAATCCGGGCTGGCGGTTAGGCTTTTATCCGCGACGTGACCGGCGCGCCGCGGAAGGAGGGGTCCGTGGCCAGCCTCGAGCAAAGCCGTCATCTGGTCACCGAAATCCCGGGTCCCGCATCGTTGGAACTCAACAAGCGCCGGACCGCTGCGGTGTCGCACAGCGTCGCGGTCTCCCTGCCCGTGTTCGTCGCGCGCGCCGGTGGCGGCATCGTCGAGGACGTCGACGGCAACCGGCTCATCGACCTGGGTTCGGGCATCGCGGTGACCACGATCGGCAACTCGTCGCCGCGGGTCGTCGAGGCGGTGCGCGGTCAGGTCGAGGAGTTCACCCACACCTGTTTCATGGTGACCCCGTACGAGGGCTACGTCTCCGTCGCCGAGGAGCTCAACCGGATCACTCCGGGCGCCGGCGAGAAACGCTCGGTGCTGTTCAATTCCGGCGCCGAGGCCGTCGAGAACGCGATCAAGGTCGCGCGGTCGCACACCCGCAAGCCGGCGGTGGTCGCGTTCGACCACGCCTACCACGGTCGCACCAACATGGCGATGGCGCTCACCGCCAAATCGATGCCGTACAAGAGCGGTTTCGGTCCGTTCGCGCCGGAGATCTACCGGGCGCCGATCTCCTATCCTTATCGGGACGGGCTGCTGGACAAGGAACTCGCCACCGACGGCGAGAAGGCGGCCGCCCGCGCCATCAACATCATCGAGAAGCAGGTCGGGGCCAAGAACCTGGCCGCGGTCATCATCGAACCCATCCAGGGCGAAGGCGGGTTCATCGTCCCGGCCGAAGGGTTCCTGCCCGCGCTCGTGCGGTGGTGCCGGGAGAACGATGTGGTGTTCATCGCCGACGAGGTGCAGACCGGTTTCGCCCGCACCGGAGCGATGTTCGCTTGCGAGCACGAGAACATCGAGCCCGACGTGATCGTCACCGCGAAGGGCATCGCCGACGGGCTGCCGCTTTCGGCGATCACCGGCCGCGCCGAGATCATGGACGCCGCGCATCCTGGCGGCCTGGGCGGCACGTTCGGTGGCAATCCGGTCGCGTGTGCGGCAGCGCTGGCCACCATCGCCACCATCGAATCCGACGGGCTGATCGAGCGGGCCCAACAGATCGAACGCGTGATCACCGAACCGCTGCTGCGGTTGCAGGCCGGGGACGACCGGATCGGCGACGTGCGGGGTCGGGGCGCCATGATCGCTATCGAGCTGGTGAAGTCCGGCACCGCCGATCCCGACCCGGAGCTGACCTCCCAACTGGCCACCGCCGCGCATGCGGCCGGGGTCATCGTGTTGACCTGCGGCATGTGGGGCAACATCATCCGGCTGCTGCCGCCGTTGACCATCAGCGACGAGCTGCTGACCGAGGGCGTCGACATCCTGGGTGGACTGCTGGCCGATCTGTGAGGTCAGGCAGCGCCGAACACCACGACGGCGTTGTTCCCGCCGAGACCGAACGATTGCGACACGGCGTAGCGGTATTGTCCGCGGCGCGGCTCCCCGGCGACGACGTCGAGGTCGATTTCGGGGTCGAGCTCGGCGAGATTCAGTGTGGGCGGGACGATTCCGTCGCGAAGGGCCTGCACGGTCAGCACCGATTCGATCGCGCCGCAGGCCCCCATCGAGTTGCCCAGCGCGGCTTTCGGCGCGTACACCGCCGGCGTGTGGGTGCCCAGTGCCCGCCGGATGGCGCGCGCCTCGGCCAGGTCTCCGAACGTAGTGCCGGTCGCGTGCGCGTTGACGTGGTCGATGTCGGCCGGTGTCAGGCCGGCCAGATGCACGGCCCGCGCGATGGCGTCGCCGGCACGCTCACCGGTCGGGTCGGGTTCGACCATGTCGTATCCATCCGAGGTGACGGCGGCTCCCAGTAGCCGGGCCAGGATCGGCGCGCCGCGCGCTCTGGCATGCTGCTCGGTCTCGAGGAGAAGCAGCGCGCCGCCTTCGCCGAACACCATGCCGTTGCGGCTCTTGTCGAACGGGCGGCAGGCCGCGGGCGGGTCGTCGTTGTGCGCGGAAAGCATCTCGAGCTGACAGAACGTGGCGACGGGCACCGCCTCGATGCCGGTCTCGACGCCGCCGCAGACCGCGACATCTGCCTCGCCGAGCACTATGTGCTGCCAAGCGTGAGCAATGGCCGCGGTACCGGATGCGTCGGCCACGATCGGCGTCAGGACCCCGGCCTTCGCCTTCAGGTCGAGTCCGACCACGGCGGCGGGTGCATTGGGCATGTGCTTCTGCACCGACAGGGGCGACACCGCCCGCAGGCCCTTCACCTTCCAGATCTCGTGCCAGTACGGGATGTCCTCGGTGCTGCCGAAACCCAGGCCCACCGACACCATCAGACGGTTGGTGTCGACGTCGGGTGCGCCAGCCTGCTGCCACAGCCGTCGGCTCAGCACCGCGGCCATCTTCTGCATGAACGCGAACCGGCGCAGCTCCACCCGCTCCAGATGCTCGTCGAAATCCTCGCGGAGCGTGCCGCCGATGCGCACCGGCGAGTCGAACTCCGCTACGAACGGCTTGTCGAGCTCGCGAATCCCGCTGCCGCCCTCGAGGAGTTGTTGCCAAGTCTCCTCAGCGTCAGGCGCCAGCGCCGTCGTCGACACCAACCCGGTGACGACGACGTCGGGGAAACCCTCTCCAGTCCTCATCGCGTGCGCCTACCCGCCATGGTCTGTCTGATCAGCCACATCGATGCCACGTCCCTCCAAAACCCAGCAACTCGGCCGAAGTGTCTGCAAGGCATTATCACCGCTCGCGCGACGGGCCAATCATGAGGTCCAATTCCCGCCCGGCGCGTGCCCAAACCTGCGCAAGCGTCAAATTTGCCGCTCCGGCCGCCGGGCGTTCTGCGAGAGGGGTTCGTGCGGGCGGGTCGGCGTCCAGCAACAGCGAAGCCACAGCAGCGGCGTTTGAGGAATAATGTTAGTTTTGCTAACGTTCTTCTGGTCAGCGCAATGTCGCGCCATAGTTTTCAAATACTTTCGTTCTTTCGAGGATTGCCATGTCGATCAGCAGTGAAGAGCGGCTCGAGCGCCGCACCCAGGACCTAGTCGCCAACGACCCGCAATTCGACGCCGCCCAGCCGGACCCGGTCGTCGCCGAAGCCCTTCAACAGCCGCAGTTGCGGCTCCCGCAGATTCTGCAGACCGTCCTGGACGGGTACGCCGACCGTCCCGCCGTCGGCCAACGCGCGGCGGAGTTCGTCGTCAATCCCGCCAGCGGCCGCACCGAGCTGAACCTGCTGCCCCGGTTCGACACGATCACCTATCGCGAGCTGGGTGACCGGATCGCCGCATTCGGACGCGCCCTGACCGCCGACGGCCTGCAGACCGGCGACCGGGTGTGCGTGCTGGGCTTTACCAGCGTCGATTACACGACCATCGACATGGCGCTGGGCAGCATCGGCGCCGTGTCGGTTCCGCTGCAGACCAGCGCATCCATCGCTCAACTGCAGCCGATCGTCGTCGAAACCGAGCCGCGCCTGGTCGCCGCCAGCGTCCACCAGCTCACCGAGGCGGTCGAGCTGATCCGCGCCGGCTTCACCCCGGCCAAGCTGGTGGTGTTCGACTACCACCCCGAGGTCGACGACCAGCGCGAAGCCGTGGCGTCCGCACGCGCCGAACTGGCTAATGCCGGTGTGGCGGTCGAGACATTGGCCGAATCGATCGAGCGCGGCGCCGCGCTGCCGGCCCGTCCGGTGGCGGATGTGGCCGAGGACGCGCTGGCGCTGCTGATCTACACCTCCGGTAGCACCGGCGCACCCAAGGGCGCGATGTACCCCCAGCGCAACGTGGGCAAGATGTTCCGCCGGTCGGCCAAGAACTGGTTCGGCCCGACCGCGGCCTCGATCACCCTCAACTTCATGCCGATGAGCCACGTCATGGGCCGCGGCATCCTCTACGGCACGCTCGGCAACGGCGGCACCGCCTACTTCGCCGCCAGGAGTGACCTGTCCACATTGTTGGAGGACCTCGCCCTGGTCCGGCCCACCGAACTGAACTTCGTGCCGCGCATCTGGGAGACGCTCTACGCCGAGTTCCAGCGCGAGGTCGACCGCGGCGCCAGCCCGGACGAGATGCTGACCGAGCTGCGGCAGAACCTGCTGGGCGGCCGCTTCATCTTCGCGATGACGGGCTCCGCGCCCACCTCCCCCGAGCTCAAAGCCTGGGTCGAGTCCCTGCTGGAGATGCACCTGCTGGACGGCTACGGCTCCACCGAAGCGGGCATGGTCCTGTTCGACGGCGAGGTGCAACGCCCGCCGGTGATCGACTACAAGCTGGCCGACGTCCCCGACCTGGGCTACTTCGCCACCGACCGGCCCTATCCGCGCGGTGAGTTGCTGCTCAAGACCGAGAACATGTTCCCCGGCTACTACCGGCGCCCCGAGATCACCGCCGACGTGTTCGACGAAGACGGCTACTACCGCACCGGCGACGTCGTCGCCGAGGTGGGACCCAACCGGGTCGTCTACGTCGACCGCCGCAACAACGTGCTGAAGCTGGCCCAGGGCGAGTTCGTCACCGTCGCCAAGCTGGAAGCGGTGTTCGGCAACAGCCCGCTGGTACGCCAGATCTACGTCTACGGCAACAGCGCGCACCCGTATCTGCTGGCCGTGGTCGTCCCCACCGAGGAGGCCCTGTCACGAATCGACGACTTGAAGCCCGCGATCGCCGACTCGCTGCAGACCGTCGCCAGAGACGCCGGCCTGCAGTCCTACGAGGTGCCACGCGACTTCATCGTCGAAACCACGCCGTTCACGCTGGAAAACGGGCTGCTGACCGGGATCCGCAAGCTGGCGTGGCCGAAACTCAAGCAGCACTACGGCGACCGGCTGGAACAGCTGTACGCCGACCTGGCCGCGGGCCAGGCCAACGAACTGAGCGAACTGCGTCGCAGCGGTGCCGACGCTCCGGTGCTGCAGACGGTCACCCGCGCTGCGGCCGCCATGCTGGGCACCGCCAGTTCCGAGTTGTCCCCGGAGGCGCACTTCACAGATCTGGGCGGAGACTCGTTGTCGGCGTTGACATTCGGCAACCTGCTGAACGAGATCTTCGATGTCGACGTGCCGGTCGGCGTGATCGTCAGCCCGGCCAATGACCTGCAGGCCATCGCGGCTTACATCGAGGCCGAGCGGGCCGGATCCAAGCGCCCGTCGTTCGCCTCAGTGCACGGCCGGCACGCCACCGAGGTACGCGCCGGCGACCTGACCCTGGACAAGTTCATCGACGAGGCCACCTTGGCCGCCGCGCCGAACCTGCCGGGCCCCGCCACCGAGGTGCGCACGGTGCTGTTGACGGGCGCCACCGGATTCCTGGGCCGCTACCTGGCGCTGGACTGGCTGGAGCGGATGGACCTGGTCGACGGCAAGGTGATCGCGCTGGTTCGGGCAAAGTCGGACGCCGACGCCCGGGCGCGCCTGGACCGCACGTTCGACAGCGGTGACCCGAAGCTGCTGGCGCACTACCAGCGGCTGGCGGCCGATCACCTCGAGGTCATCGCGGGCGACAAGGGCGAGGCCAATCTGGGCCTGGACACTGCGACCTGGCAGCGGCTGGCCGACACCGTCGACCTGATCGTCGACCCTGCCGCGCTGGTCAACCACGTGCTGCCGTACAGCGAGTTGTTCGGGCCGAACGCCCTGGGCACCGCCGAGCTGATCCGGATCGCCTTGACCAGCAGGCAGAAGCCATACGCCTACGTGTCGACGATCGGTGTCGGTGACCAGATCACGCCGGGCACGTTCGTCGAGGATGCCGACGTGCGCGTGATGAGCGCGACCCGCCAGATCAACGACGGTTACGCCAACGGCTACGGCAACAGCAAATGGGCCGGTGAGGTATTGCTGCGCGAGGCGCATGACCTGTGCGGGCTGCCGGTGACGGTTTTCCGCTGCGACATGATCCTGGCCGACACCACGTACGCCGGTCAGCTGAACCTGCCGGACATGTTCACCCGGACCATGCTCAGCGTGGTCGCCTCCGGCATCGCGCCGAAGTCCTTCTACGAGTTGGACGCCCAGGGCAACCGGCAGCGCGCCCACTACGACGGCCTGCCGGTGGAGTTCATCGCCGATGCGATCTCGACGCTCGGGCCGCACGCTGGGGACGGGTTCCGGACCTACCACGTGATGAATCCGTACGACGACGGCATCGGGCTCGACGAGTACATCGACTGGCTGGTGGACGCCGGGTACCCGATCGAGCGGATCGGCGACTACCACCAGTGGTTGCGGCGATTCGAAATGTCGCTGCGGGCTCTGCCCGAACGGCAGCGCCAGTACTCGCTGCTGCCGTTGCTGCACAACTACCAGCAGCCGGACCAGCCGATCAACGGGTCGATGGCCCCGACCGACCGGTTCCGTGCCGCGGTCCAGGACGCCAAGATCGGGCCGGACAAGGACATTCCGCACGTCACGCCCGCGATCATCGAGAAGTACATCAGCGACCTTGAGCTGCTCGGCCTGGTTTGAGCGCCGACGGACAGGGCACTCGAAAAGCCATGTCGGAGCCGTCGACCCATCAGCTGGCGGTGCGAATGGCCGATCTGGCCCGCGCCGTCGCCGTACCCCGCACAGCTGAGGAGATCTTCTCGGAGGTCACCGCAGCCGCCGTGGAACTGATCCCCGGCGTCGACACAGCGGGAATCCTGCTGATCAAGAAGGGCGGGAAGTTCGAGTCGCACGCGGGCACCGACGACCTGCCGCACGAGCTGGACGAACTGCAGCAAACCCTGCAGGAAGGCCCGTGCATGGACGCGGCACTGCACGACGTGGTGGTACGCAGCGACGACTTCCGGGTCGAAAGTCGATGGCCGGCCTACTCCGCCGCCGTCCGCAAGCTCGGCGTGCTCAGCGGGCTTTCCTTTCGGCTCTACACCCAGGAACGCACCGCCGGCGCGTTGAACCTGTTCGGTTTCCAAGCCACGGAGTGGGACGACGAGAAGCAGACCATCGGGACCGTGCTCGCCGCCCAGGCCGCCGCGGCGATCATGGCGCACAGCCAGACCGAGAATCTGCGGTCCGCGGTGGCCAGCAGGGACCGGATAGGTCAGGCCAAGGGCATCGTGATGGAACGTTTTCACGTCGACGACGTCCAGGCCTTCGCCATGCTGCGCCGGCTCTCCCAGGAGAGCAACACCTCACTGCTCAGCATTGCGCAACGCGTGATCGACACGCGGGGTCACTGAGTCGGGAATTCGTCGCTGTAGGGGGCACGTGGCGGCGCGATCTCGTCCAGCCGCTCGTTGATGGCGTGCGCGAGCATGTCGTGTTGCAGCGTCGGCAGCGACATGGCGCCGTTGAGATAGGCGTCCACCTCGAACCGCCCCACCTCGCCGCCCAGACTGAAGTACCGCAGCCAGAGTTCGTCGACGGAGACGTCGGCCGCTTCGAAAGCGGCCCGAAACTTCTCATTCAATTCGCGGTAGGTGGTCATCGGCTCGTCAAACGTCGTCCGGGGATGCGACGATCCGCTCGGCGACGTCCCGGATCAGGCTGCGGGAACGATGCGCCTCGGCGGCCAGTTCGCGGAAGGCTTCGACGGGACCGACGCCTCGCCGTGCCATCACGATGCCGCGGGCGATCGCGATCAGGTCCCGGGTTCGCAACGTCTCCTTGAGTTCGTCGCTGAGCCGCTCGGCGGCCTGGACGGTCTGCACATTCGCCACGAAGATCGCCGCCTGCATGGCAAAGCGACGCAGCACGTCTTCGTCGCGTTCGTCGAACGCCGCACGGGCGGTGGAGTACACCTTGATCGCCCCCAGCGCGGTCGTCCCGTCGATCAGAGCCGCGCTCAGGAAAGACTTCATGCCCAGCTGATGTGCGCGCTCGATCCAGGTCGGCCAGCGTCGCTCGTCGTCCCCCTCCTGAGAACGCACGACGGTGCGCTCGCGCCACGCGGTCAGGCAGGGTCCCTCGTCCAGCTGGTACTGAAGGTCGTCGAGTCGACTCACCAACGGGTCCGTCGCTGCGGAGGTCACCCGTCTCCCGTCGGCATCGAGCAGGCTCACCCCCGAGCCGGTGCTTCCGGCGATGGTGTCGGTGGCCAGCGACGTCACGGTCGACAACGCGGTCGCCACCGTCGCCTCGCTGAGCAGGACGCCCGACATGCTGGCGAACGCTCGCGCCAGTTCCTCAGCGGGGTCGGAAGCTGCCGTCACAAGTTTCGGTCCTTCGCAGTGGGCGTCCGCGTCGGCGGACCCGGTAGAACTACCACTCCCCTGACCGATCAAACGTCAACGGCCCAAGCATCAGCGTCGCTATGAATTCATGCGATTCCGCTCGTGCAATCGCCTCGGCCGCGTAGCGTTTCCTCGCGCAATCTACGCAAGCGTCAATCTCGTGAACTGGGAGGACCGAATTTGTCGTCATTTGTGATTGCTTCGCCTGAAATGTTGGCCGCAGCGGCCGGTGATGTGCGCGGCATCGGTGAGGTGTTACGGGCGGCCACGGTGGCTGCGGCGCCGCTGACGACAGCTATCGCCCCGCTGGCCGGTGACGAGGTGTCGGCGGCGGTGACGCGGGTGTTCGGCACCTACGGTCAGGCGTACCAGGCGCTCAGCGCGCAGGCGGCGCTGGTGCATGAGCAGTTCGTCCGGTCGCTGGCCGCCGGCGCCAGCTCCTACGCGGGCGCTGAAGCGACCAACGTGGTGCAGATGCTGGAGCAGGGCGTCTTGGGATTGGTCAATGCGCCCACCAACGCGCTGTTGGGGCGTCCCTTGATCGGAGACGGTGTCAACGGGGCGCCGGGCACGGGGCAGGCCGGCGGCGCCGGCGGGTTGTTGTTGGGCAACGGGGGCGCGGGCGGCTCGGGTGCGGCCGGCCTCAGTGGTGGGCGCGGCGGTGATGCCGGCTTGTTCGGCAATGGCGGCGCCGGTGGCGCCGGCGGCACTGGAGCGACGGGGGCCGTGGGCGGCACCGGAGGCGGCGGAGGCGCCGGCGGCTGGCTGGCCGGGATCGGCGGAGCCGGCGGTGCGGGCGGCGAAGGGGGTGCCGGCGGTTCGGGGGTCGGTGGGGCCGGCGGCACCGGCGGTATCGGCGGTGTCGGACGGGCACTGATCGGCGGCGGTGGCGGTATCGGGGGCGCCGGCGGTGTCGGCGGCATGGGTGGTACCGGCGCAACAGGCGTCGCGGGTGCGGGGCCCGTCGGTGGCCAAGGCGGTACCGGATTCGCCGGTGGGGCCGGCGGGGCAGCTGGGCAGGGCGGTTCGAGTTACGGGCTGTTCGGTGCCGGCGGCGCCGGCGGCGTCGGCGGCACCGGCGGGGCCGGCGGTCTCGGCGGGGATGGCGGTACCGGTTTCGAGTTCGCCGCCGACGGCGGTAACGGCGGCACCGGCGGAAACGGCGGTGAGGCGGGAGTCGGGGGGGCCGGCGGCGCCGGCGGATACCTCGGCGCCGCTGGGGCGGCGGGCCACGCAGGCACCGGCGGGGCCGGCGGCGTGGGAGGTACCGGCGGGAAGGGCGACGTCGGCGGCAGCGGCACGTCCGGAGCGGCACCCACGGCGGGCGAGCAAGGCCGGCAGGGCGGCGCGGGCGGTCAAGGGGGTAACGGCGGCGCCGGCATCAACGGTGTCGGCGGCGGCGCCGGCGGCCAGGGCGGCACCGGCGGTCAAGGTGGGCACGGCGGCAACGGTGGTCACGCCACCGGCACCACCACTACGGGCGCCACCGGCGGCGGTATGGGCGCCCAGGGTGGTCAGGGCGGCACCGGGGGCACCGCCGGGGCCGCGGGCAGCGGCGTCGACGGCGGCGCGGCCGGCAGCGTCGGGACTGGCGGTACCGGCGGCACGGGCGGCACCGGCGGTAACGGTGCTACCGGCGGCAACGGCGCGTCGGGTCTGTCCCCGGGCGCAGGCTGGCAGGGCGGACAGGGCGGGACCGGCGGTCGCGGCGGCACCGCCGGTGCCGGGATCAACGGGATCGGCGGCGGACAAGCCGGCGCCGGCGGCCACGGCGGCGAGGGTGGTGCCGGCGGCAACGGCGGCACCAACACCGGCGCCACCAGCACCGGAGCCAATGGCGGAGGCATGGGCGCCCAGGGCGGTCGGGGTGGCACCGGGGGCAGCGCCGGAGTCGCCGGCACCCGGGTCGACGGCGGAGCGGCCGGCAGTGCGGGCACCGGCGGAACCGGCGGGACGGGCGGCACCGGCGGCAACGGCGCCACCGGGATCAACGGATTCCACAACCCCGACAGCCCCACCGCGGGCAGCCAAGGTGGCCAGGGCGGCGCCGGTGGCACCGGCGGGAGCGGCGGCGCCGGCGTCGACGGGGTCGGCGGCGGGCAGGCCGGCAAGGGCGGTGTCGGCGGTAACGGCGGCACGGGCGGCAACGGCGGCGTCAACACCGGGCTCACCGGCGGGAACGGCGGTGCGGGTGGTCAGGGTGGCAGCGGCGGCACGGCCGGAGCCGCCGGCGCCGTCGTCGACGGGGGCGCCGCCGGCAGCATCGGCACCGGGGGAACCGGCGGGCTGGGCGGTAACGGCGGCACCGGCGGTGTCGGCGCCAACGGCACCTCCGGCGACGCGGTCACCGGGGGCCAGCAGGGCGGGCAGGGCGGCGCCGGGGGCACCGGTGGCACCGGCGGTGCGGGCGACGGAGCAGGCAATGGCGGCGGAGCCGCCGGCAAGGGCGGTGTCGGCGGCACCGGCGGCAGGGGTGGCAATGGCGGCACCAACACCGGGCTCACCGGCGGGAACGGCGGTAACGGCGGCCAGGGTGGCAGCGGCGGCACGGCCGGAGCGGCCGGCGCCGTCGTCGACGGGGGCGCCGCCGGCAGCATCGGCACCGGCGGTGCGGGCGGCAACGGCGGGAACGGCGGCGGCGGCGGTAAGGGCGCGGCGGGCACATCGGGCGTCTCCCCCACCGCCGGGGGCCAGGGCGGCCAAGGAGGCACGGGCGGCAGCGGCGGCAGCGGCGGCGCCGGCATCGGCGGTGTGGGCGGCGGCAACGGCGGCAACGGCGGCACCGGCGGTCTCGGGGGCAACGGCAACATCGGTGGCGACAACACCGGCACCACCAGCGGAGCCGGCGGCAGAGGCGGGCAGGGCGGTACCGGAGGCACCGCCGGAACAGCCGGTAGCGGTACCGATGGCGGCAGCGACGGCAACAACGGTACCGCCGGCAACGGCGGGAACGGCGGCACGGGCGGCCGCGGCGCCGACGGGCTGGCCGGCACGAACGGCGCCCTACCCACCGGCGGCAGCAGCGGCGGTGTGGGCGGGGCCGGTGGCACCGGCGGCACCGGTGGCGCCGGCATCGACGGAGTCGGGGGCGGTGCCGGCGGCCAAGGTGGCCAGGGTGGTGACGGCGGTGACGGCGGCCTGGGCGGCACCAACACCAGTGGGACGGCAAGCGCGCGTGGCGGCCAGGGCGGCACCGGAGGACAAGGGGGTGACGGCGGAGTGGCCGGTGCCGGCAGCACGACGGGCGGCCGTGGCGGCGACGGCGGCGACGGCGGCGACGGCGGCTTCGGTGGTGAAAACAGCAGGGGCGCTCAGCTCTCCCCGTCCATGGCGGGCGGCGGCGGGGGCGGTGGCGCCGGCGGCCAAGGGGGTGCCGGTGGTGGTGGCGGCGCCAGCGGCGGCGACGGCGGCGACGGCGGCAACGGCGGCAATGGCGGCAGTGCCGTCAGCACCCCCGACCTCACGGGTGCTTTCGGAGGTGGCGGCGGTGACGGCGGCGGCGGCGGGAATGCCGTCGGCGAGGCCGGAGGCGCAGGCGGGGGTGGCGGTGGCGGCGGTGCCGGCGGAACCGCCGGGTCGATCGTCTTCGGCGGGGGCGGCGGCGGTGGCGGTGCGTCGGGTGGACCCGGCGGAACGGCCGGCGATGGCGGTTCCGGGGGCGCCGCCCTGGTCGGAAGCACCGGTGCCGCTGGTGGATCCGGCGGCGACGGAAGCCCGGACATCACGGGCGGCACCGGCGGCGGAGGCGGCGGAGGCGGCGCGATCTTCCAGGGCATCCTGGATGGTTGGAGCGGATCAGCCGGAGTCGACGGCGGCGCCGGCGGAGCCGGGGGCGCGGCCTTCTTCGGCCACGGTCAGACTGGCGGCTCCGGAGGTACGGCCGGTGGCGGTGGGGAGGGCGGCTCCAGCCAGACCGGCAACCCGGCCAGCGCCAAGGGCGGCGCCGGCCAGGCCGGTTGATCAGCCGCTACGCGACCGGGGTGCGGTGGCGGCGGAACAGACCACCGCGGCGCCGCTCGGGCTCGCCCGACGGCTCCACCTGCGCGTCGCGCGGCCTGGTGATCGCGTCAGTCGACACGTCGTCGCCGCGCGGAGTGTCGGTCGTTTGAGCCACGGTCGTTTGCGGCACCGACGTCCGATCCACCGCGTCGACGCGCTGCACGTCGCGTGCGAGTAGAACGGCCACCCGCGCCAACGCCGCTCCGGCCAGGAACGCGATCAACGCGCCCAGGCCGGAGAAGTACGCGACTTCGAGCACCGCGCGTTTGCGTTCGGTGACTGCCACCGGGTCACCGACCGATCCGATGCCCAACGCGGGCGCGAACGCGCGGCCGACGACGAACCAGGCGCCACCGAGAGCGGCCAGCCACCCGCCGAGCATCCCGCCGGCGCGGCTCCTGGACATGATCAACAACAGACCGCCGATCGCCGTGATGACACCCGGCAGCACCTCGAGCCAGCCGCGCGCCGCGGTCCATGACTGCCCAGGTGTGTAGGCGAAGTCGAAGTTCGGGCCGAGGAACGGTATCAGCGCTCCATACGCCCCCAGAATGACGAGAAGCAATCCGGTCAACGCGCCACGCGAGCGCGGGATACGACCCCGGGCGGGGCGGTCCTCTACGTGTGTCATGACATCTCCTTCATAGGTACCGACTTGGGTACCCGGGCGATGCCTCGTTTAACGGTCGTGTTGTCAGCGGGTGGCCAAACCGGCTATCAGTAGGGCGACGGAGATGACCGGGAACAGGCCCTGGGTCACCGCGGCCCGCGCCTTGTCCCGTGCCGAGACCAACAGCACGACGGCGGCCGCCGCCATGGACCCCACCCCGGCGAAAACCAGCGCGGCACCCACATCCCGGTGCCCGGCGCATACCGCCGCGATGCCGATACCTGTCACGATCGCCAGAAACAGGTTGTAGAACCCCTGGTTGAACGCCAGCAATTTGGTGGTCTCGGCTTCCTCGGGTGTGGTGCCGAACGTGGCCCGGGTGCGCCTGGAGGTCCACGTGAAAGACTCCATAGTCCAGATGTAGACGTGCAGCGCCGCAGCCAGCGCGGCGAAAACTATTGCGGCAGTGACCATTTCGCTCTCCTAGTCGAATAGTCCCGGTTGCGAGACGCCGGCCGGGGGCGTCATACCCAGATGTGTCCACGCCAGCGCGGTCGCCACCCGGCCGCGCGGGGTGCGGGCTACCATGCCCGCCCGCACCAGAAACGGCTCGCACACCTCCTCGACGGTGGCGGCCTCCTCCCCCACCGCGACCGCCAGGGTCGACACCCCTACCGGACCGCCGCCGAAACTGCGGGTCAGCGCCGACAACACCGCTCGGTCCAGCCGGTCGAGGCCGAGTTCGTCCACGTCGTAGACCTCCAGGGCAGCCTTGGCCACGTCGCGGGTGATGATGCCGTCGGCGCGCACCTCGGCGTAGTCACGGACCCGGCGCAGCAACCGGTTGGCGATCCGCGGCGTCCCGCGCGAGCGGCGCGCGATCTCGGCACCGGCCTCGGCACCCAGCTCGATGCCCAAGATGCCCGCTGAGCGCGCCAGCACCCGCTCCAACTCGGCGGGCTCGTAGAAGTCCATGTGCGCGGTGAAGCCGAACCGGTCGCGCAGCGGGCCGGTCAGCGCGCCGGAACGGGTGGTCGCGCCGACCAGGGTGAAGGGTGCGACCTCGAGCGGAATGGACGTCGCCCCGGGCCCCTTCCCGACGACGACGTCGACCCGGAAGTCCTCCATCGCCAGGTACAGCATCTCCTCGGCGGGCCGGGCGATCCGGTGGATCTCGTCGATGAACAGCACGTCGTGTTCGACCAGGTTGGACAGCATCGCGGCCAGGTCACCGGCGCGTTCCAGGGCGGGGCCCGACGTGACCCGCAGCGAGGATCCCAGCTCGGCGGCGATGATCATCGCCAACGACGTCTTGCCCAGGCCCGGTGGCCCGGACAGCAGGATGTGGTCCGGGGTGCCGCCGCGGTTCTTGGCGCCCTCGATGACCAGTTGCAACTGCTCGCGGACCCGGGGCTGGCCGATGAATTCGCGCAGCGACCGCGGCCGCAGGCTGCCGTCGATGTCGCCCTCGCCGACCGCCAGCGACGGCGAGACGTCGCGCTCGTCGAAATCGTCGTCGCTCATTTGGCCTTGCCCAGCAGCGACAACGCGGCCCGCAGCGCGGTCGACGTCGTCGCCTCCCGGTTGTCGGCCAGCACCTTGTCGGTGGCTTCCTCGGCCTGTTTGACCGCGAACCCGAGGCCCACCAACGCCTCGACCACCGGCCCCCGCACCGCGTGGCCGTTCACCGCCGGCGCTGCACCCGTCCCCGCGATCACACCGACCTTGTCGCGCAGTTCGAGCACCATCCGTTCGGCGCTGCGCTTGCCG
This sequence comes from Mycobacterium sp. NGS67, assembly GCF_059812185.1. Lineage (NCBI taxonomy): Bacteria > Bacillati > Actinomycetota > Actinomycetes > Mycobacteriales > Mycobacteriaceae > Mycobacterium > Mycobacterium sp. NGS67. Next base: position 190,908 of record NZ_JCALCF010000009.1, on the reverse strand, counting down.
ATGCCGGGCACCCGGGTCAGCGCGGCGACATCGCCGTCGGCCAGCGCCTGCCGCAGCGCCGCCGCGTCGTGCACGGCCAGCGTCGCCATCGCCAGCCTCGGACCCACCCCGGACACCGACAGCAGCGTCTGGAACAGGTCCCGAGTCTCGACGTCGCAGAAGCCGTAGAGCGTCATCGAGTCTTCGCGGACGATCATCGCGGTGATCAGCCGCGCTTCGGTGCCTGCGCGCAGCGTGGCCAGCGTCGAGGGGGTCGCGTTCACCCGGTACCCGACGCCGGCCGCCTCTATCACCGCGTGATCGAGTGCCACCTCGAGCACGTCGCCGCGGACCGAGGCGATCATCGTGCCGCCTTCAGCTTGGCCAGGTATTTGTTGCGGTGCTGCACCGCCTGCGCCTGCGCGGCGGCCAGCCGTTCCAGCGTCGGCGCACGCCAACAGTGGCAGATGGCCAACGCCAGTGCGTCGGCGGCGTCGGCCGGGGTCGGTTTGGCTTGCAGCGCAAGGATTCTGGTGACCATGGCGGTGACCTGCGCCTTGTCGGCGGCACCGTTGCCGGTGACCGCGGCTTTGACCTCGCTGGGCGTGTGGAAGTGCACGTCGATGTCGCGCTTGGCCGCTGCCAGGGCGATCACGCCGCCGGCCTGCGCGGTGCCCATCACCGTCGATACGTTGTGCTGGGAGAACACCCGCTCGATGGCCAACACGTCCGGTCGGTGGGTGTCCAGCCAGTGATCGACTGCGTCGCTGATGGCCAGCAGCCTGCGGTGCAGTGGCTCGCCCGACGGCGTCCGCACCACGTCGACGTCCAAAGCGGTGATCTGGCGGCCACGACCGCTTTCCACCAACGACAATCCGCACCGCGTCAAGCCGGGATCCACACCCATCACCCGCACCGCAGCTCCCTACTTCCTACCGAACAGCTGTTCGATAGCCTAGCCCGGCGGTCCGACATCGCCGGGTAGGGACACGCGCCGATGAACTAGGTTGAGCCCGGTGCCGCTTCATCAGCTCGCTGTTGCGCCGGCCGACGTGTCCGGGACCCGACTGGCGTTGGCGCTGAACGCGGCCGCGCCACGCCCGCTGGCCAGCTGTCGACTGGATCACCCTCACGGCGGCGCGCTGTCGCTCGGAGTGCTGGGCGCTTCGCATGTCGTCGTCGTCGAGCACGGCGCGGCCCGGTTCTCCGAACAGGTTTCCTGCCTCACGAGCGGCGAGCTGCCCGAACGTTCCGCTGCGCCCGGCTACCGGCTGCAAGCACGCACCGACGAGTACGACGAGTCCGCTTTCCGCACGCTGGCAACTTACTTGCGCGAACGGTGCGAGATTGACGACGGCTGGCTGGGTGGGGTGTTTCCCGGCGACGACGCCGCGCTGACCGCATTGGCCGCCGAGCCCGACGGCACCGGCTGGCGCTGGCAGACCTGGCACCTCTACCCGACGGAGTCCGGCGGTGTCGTGGTACGGACCGCCAGCCGCTGGCATCCGTGAGGGTCACTCCGCGTCGAGCGCGGCCAATACCTCGTCGGACAGGTCGACGTTGGTCCAGACGTTCTGCACGTCGTCGCTGTCTTCCAGCGCGTCGACCAGCTTGAACACCTTGCGGGCACCGTCGGCGTCGACGGGCACGCTGACCGACGGCTGGAAGCTGGCCTCGGCGGATTCGTAGTCGATGCCGGCCTCTTGCAGCGCGGAGCGCACCGCGACCAGGTCGGTCGGCTCGGAGATGACCTCGAAGCTCTCGCCCAGGTCGTTGACGTCCTCAGCGCCGGCGTCGAGCACCGCCGTCAGCACGTCGTCCTCGGTCAAGCCGTTCTTCTCCAGGGTCACGACGCCCTTACGGGAGAACAGATAAGACACCGAGCCGGGGTCGGCCATGGTGCCGCCGTTGCGGGTCACCGCCACCCGGACCTCGCCGGCCGCGCGGTTGCGGTTGTCGGTCAGGCACTCGATCAGCACAGCGACGCCGTTGGGCCCGTACCCCTCGTACATGATGGTCTGGTAGTCGGCGCCGCCGGCTTCCTCACCGGCACCGCGCTTGCGGGCGCGTTCGATGTTGTCGTTGGGCACCGAGGTTTTCTTCGCCTTCTGGATGGCGTCGTACAACGTCGGGTTACCGGCCGGGTCGCCGCCGCCGGTACGGGCCGCGACCTCGATGTTCTTGATCAGCCGGGCAAACTCTTTGCCGCGGCGGGCGTCTTTGACGGCCTTTTGGTGCTTGGTGGTGGCCCACTTGGAATGGCCGCTCATCGGTGTGACTTACCTCTTTCGCTTCGAAAAGTTCGCCTGACGAGTCTACGTGCCGCCCAATTCACCGGGCTTGATCCACCTCCATTGGGTCGACCACCACGGAACCGCGTGGGGCAGTCTGTCGCTGACGGCGCGCACCACACCGGGCCACCACTCACGGTGATAGTCGTCACCGGACAGCCAACCACCCGGCGCGACTTTGGGCTGCCACGCATCGATGTCGGCGACGACGCTGTCATAGTCGTGTCGGGCATCGAGATGGACCCAGGCCACCGAACCGTCTGCGAAGAATTCGGCGGCTACCACCGAATCGCTGATGATCAGCTGGATGGTCTCGACCAGCCCGCAGTCGATGATGTTGCGGTGTAGTAGCCCCGCGAAGGTCCCGCCGCCGTGCCGGACCGCGGGTCCATGCGCATCGGTGTTGTCGCGTCCTTCCGGACCGCTGCCGCGTGCGGTGTCCACCCCGACGATGGCGATGTCGCGACCCGCCTCGCGCACCACCTCGCCCAGCGAGCAGATGCTCTGCCCCAGATAACACCCCACCTCGACAAACCGGCTCCCATCGGGAAAATGCGCAACGGCTTCCTCCTGGTGACGACGCCACTGGAACCAGCCGGGAATATCCCGCCAGGAGTGGACGGGCCGATCGAACGCATTTGCCGACGCCATGATCCGAACTTAGCCGCGGCCCTGGACCATCTCGACGAACAACCGGTGCACGCGTCGGTCCCCCGTCACCTCCGGGTGAAACCCCGTCGCCAGCACCGCGCCCTGGCGCACCGCGACAATGTGTCCGGCCGCGCGGGCGAGCACCTGCACGTCGTCCCCGACCCGCTCCACCCACGGCGCCCGGATGAACACCGCGCGGACCGGACCGTCCAGCCCGTCGAACGGAATATCACCTTCGAACGAGTCGACCTGGCGTCCAAACGCGTTGCGCCGCACCGTCATATCGATACCGCGCAACGGCAGCGCCGCGCGCCCGTCGGCGCCCGCGTCCAGGATCTCGCTGGCCAGCAGGATCATCCCGGCACAAGCGCCGTAGGCGGGCAACCCGTCGGCCAGCCGGGCGCGCAGCGGCTCCAGCAGGTCGAAATCGCGCAGCAGATGGCTCATCGCGGTGGACTCCCCGCCGGGGATCACCAATCCGTCCACGGCCTCGAGTTCGGCGCGCCGCCGTACCGTGCTGGCCTCGGCGCCGGCTTCCCGCAGCGCCGCGAGATGCTCGCGGGTGTCGCCCTGCAAGGCCAGCACGCCGACCCGGGGCGCGCTCACGGCTGGTAACCGCGCTTGAAGCGGGTCAGCCCCTCCTGCATCACCGCGGCCACCATCTCGCCGCTCTGATTGAAGATCTTGCCCTGGCACAGCGATCGGCCGCCGCCGGCCGACGGTGAGGACTGGTCGTACAGCAACCATTCGTCGGCACGAAACGCGCGCATGAACCACATGGCGTGGTCCAGCGACGAGACCTGCAGGTGCTCGCGTTCTTGCATGTGCGTGACCTGCGCTGAGCCCAGCAGCGTCAGGTCGCTCATATAGGCCAGCGCGCAGATGTGCAGCACCGGATCGTCGGGCAGCGGGTCTCGGTGCCGAAACCACACCTGCTGCTGAGATGCCTTGCCCGGCAACAGCTTCAACAGGTCACGGGGGACGATGCAGACGTCCCACTCTTCGAACTGCTTGAATCCGGCGTCGTCGAACACCTTGACCGAATCCAGGCCCGGCAGTCCGTCCGGGGGCGGTGCCGCGGGCATCGCGTCCTGGTGGTTGATGCCTTCCTGGTCAGTCTGGAAGGAGGCGCCCATGCTGAAGATGATCTCGCCGTGCTGGATGGCGTTGACCCGCCTCGTAGCAAAGGATCCACCGTCGCGGGTGCGCTCGACGATGAACACCGTGCGCTCCTTGGCGTCCCCGGGCCGCAGGAAATATCCGTGCAGCGAGTGGACCTGGTAGCGCGGGTCGACCGTGCGCACCGCCGACACCAGCGATTGGCCGGCCACGTGCCCGCCGAAAGTGCGCTGCAGGAAACCGGATTCAGGACTGAACACGCTGCCGCGATAGATGTTGACCTCGAGTTGCTCGAGATCGAGGATCTCTTCGATCGCCACGGGATGTTTTTACCAGCCGCGTTGAGCTAGCCGGTGCGGCTCCGCGATCTCCTCGACGTTGATGCCGACCATCGCCTCACCCAGGCCACGCGACACCTTGGCCAGCACGTCGGGGTCGTCGTAGAAGGTGGTGGCCTTGACAATCGCCGCCGCCCGCTGCGCGGGGTCGCCGGACTTGAAGATCCCGGAGCCGACGAACACGCCCTCGGCGCCGAGTTGCATCATCATCGCGGCGTCGGCCGGCGTGGCGATGCCACCGGCGGTGAACAGGGTCACCGGCAGCTTGCCCGCCCGGGCCACCTCGACGACGAGATCATAAGGGGCCTGCAATTCCTTTGCGGCAACGAACAATTCGTCTTCGGACAACGACGTGAGCCGACGGATCTCGCCGCCGATGGCGCGCATGTGCGTGGTGGCATTGGAGACGTCGCCGGTGCCCGCCTCACCCTTGGACCGGATCATGGCCGCACCCTCGGTGATACGCCGTAGCGCCTCACCGAGATTGGTGGCACCGCACACGAACGGCACGGTGAACTGCCACTTGTCGATGTGGTGGGTGTAGTCGGCCGGGGTGAGCACCTCGGACTCGTCGACGTAGTCCACGCCGAGGCTCTGCAGGATCTGCGCCTCGACGAAGTGCCCGATGCGGGCCTTCGCCATCACCGGGATGGTGACCGCGTCGATGATGCCCTCGATCATGTCGGGGTCGCTCATCCGCGACACCCCGCCCTGGGCGCGGATGTCGGCGGGCACCCGTTCCAGTGCCATCACCGCGACGGCGCCGGCGCCTTCGGCGATGCGGGCCTGCTCGGGGGTGACGACGTCCATGATGACGCCGCCCTTGAGCATTTCGGCCATGCCTCGTTTGACGCGGGCGGTACCGGTTTGGGCCCCGTTCTGCTGGGTGTTCACTACGCTCCTCGGCTCTCGACTCGGTGCACCAGTCTAGTGGCCCAGGGCAAATCGGATTTTCCGACGCGTTGACGGAACTGGCGGAGAAGCCACCTGACCCAGCACGCGTGATTGTGGTAGTATCGAACGTATGTTCGAGCAATCGGGTCCGGAGGCTGTCGCCGCGGCGAAGGTGGCGCAGTTCGAGGAGTCGATGGGGGCGGTGTTCGCCCATCGGGAGGCGTTGAGCGAGACCACCGCGGCGTCCACGGCGTGGATGAGCCATATTCAAAACGCCGATCGGCTGATCAACCAGGCCGAGGCCACCCAGCTGGCGGCGATCTGGCAGCTGTTTTGCTATCGGCTCTCCCGTAGCGCCGAAACCCAGGCGTGGGCGATCGACACCACGGCCGCGGTGGCCGCCGAAGTGGCCGCAGGCCTGAAGATCAGCCAGTCCTGGGCCTCGGGCAAAGTCCACTATGCCCGCGCCATGGGGGAACGCCTGCCCCAGACCGCGGCGGTGTTCGAGCGTGGGGACATCGGTTTTTCGGCGTTCGCCACGGTGGTCTCGCGCACCGATCTGATCGAGGACCCCCAGGTGCTGGCCCGGGTGGATGCGTTGGTGGCCGCCAACATCACCCGCTGGCCCGCCCTGAGCGGCTGGCGGCTCTCGGCGCAGGTCGACAAGATCGTGGCCCGTCTCGACCTCGATGCGGTGCGCCGGCGCAAAAAACGCCAGCGCGACCGCGAGATCTACATCGGAGAAGACTTCGAAGGCCTCAGCGACATCCAAGGCCACCTGGCCAGCCCCGATGCCCGCGCCCTGGACGACAAACTGTCCGCGCTGGCGGCCACCGTGTGCTGCCATGACCCGCGCACCCGCACCCAACGCCGCGCCGATGCCATCGGGGCTCTAGCCGCCGGCAACGAGCGCCTGGCCTGCCGCTGTGACCGCCCGGACTGCACCGCGGCCACCCGCCCACCGGCCGGCCCGGTCGTCATCCACGTCATCGCCACCCACGACAGCCTCAACGGCACCGCCGACAACCCGGCGGCGATGATCGGCGCCGAAGGGCTCATCACCCCCGAACTGCTCGCCGAGTTGGCCCAGACCGCCAAACAGGTGCCGCTGATCCACCCCGGGTACTGCGCCCCCGAACCGCACTACCGCCCGTCCAAAGCGTTGGCCGATTTCGTGCGCTGTCGCGACCTGACGTGCCGCTGGCCGGGTTGCGATGTTCCCGCCACCCAGTGTGATCTGGATCACACGATCCCGTGGTCGCAAGGCGGGCCCACCCACGCGGCCAACACCAAGTGCTACTGCCGTACCCACCATTTGGTCAAAACCTTCTGGGGCTGGACGGAAAAGCAACTGGCCGACGGCACCCTGATCCTGACCTCCCCCGCCGGAGACACCCACGTCACCACCCCCGGCAGCGCCCTGCTGTTCCCCAGCCTGTGCACCGCCGTCGGCGGCATGCCCACCCCCGAAACCATTGCGCCCCAAGACCACTGCGCCCAACGCGGCGCGATGATGCCCAAACGCCGCCGCACCCGCGCCCAAAACCGCGCTCAGCGCGTCACCGCCGAACGCCGACACAACCACCAAGCCCGCATGGCCAACCGCCACGCCAGCGTCACCGGCTGGACCGACACCAGCCCACCACCAGGCCCCGACGACGAACCCCCACCCTTCTAGGTGGGCCAGGCACTCGCGGTGGTCCGGTAGTTGCCGTTAGGTCCGCTGCAGAAGTCCGAGTTGCTACCTGCCAACAGCACGAAATAGCCTTCGCCGCGCTTGATGTCGCTGTAGGGCGGGTAACTCCAGCCGCTGTTGCACATCGACGTCGGGGTGCCCACCGTCGCCCTACGCCAACTGTTCTTGACGCACGCCTTCAGCGCTTCACCGTCGGACACGCTGCTTTTGGCGATCACCAGCATGCCGCCACCCCAGTTGCCGTCGGCCCGACGATAGGCCCGCGCCCCGAACCCGGTCCCGTTCACCTGACAACCCAGCGACCGCTGCAACGGCTGAAACACCGTCGCGACGTCGCGGTTGGCCACACCCGAAGCGGCCGTGATGAATGCCGCCGCGTCGTTACCGTCGACCTCTTGGATATTGGCGTCGTGAAAGCTGTACAGCTGCTGCGCAATTGCGGCGTTGGCGCCACCGCCCACCACGGGTCCGCTGCCGGTCGAAGTCATGGTCGGCAGCGCCGGGTCGGCTTGTGCCGTGGGGCACAAGATCACCGAGAAGGCGGCCAGGGCAGCGCTCAACAGAACTCTCATCAGCTACCCCTCTACCGGAACGCGCCCACGCCGGTGAACGCCTGGCCGAGCACCAGTTGGTGCATCTCCGGAGTTCCCTCATAGGTCAACACCGACTCCAGGTTCACCATATGCCGGATCACCGGGTACTCCAGCGATATTCCGTTGCCGCCCAATATCGTTCGTGCCGTCCGGCAGATCTCGATGGCCTCGCGGGTGTTGTTGAGCTTGCCGAAGCTGACCTGTTCGGGACGCAGACCCACACTGTCCTTGAGCCGGCCCAGATGCAGCGACAGCAACTGTCCCTTGTGCAGTTCGACCGCCATGTCGACCAGCTTGGCCTGGGTCAACTGGAACCCGGCGATCGGGCGGCCGAACTGGGTGCGCTGCGACGCGTAGTCCAGCGCGGACTGCCACGCCGAGCGTGCCGCGCCCATTGAGCCCCAGACGATTCCGTAGCGCGCCTCCGACAGACACGCCAGCGGGCCGCGCAGTCCGGTCGCCCCGGGCAGCACGGCGTCCTCGGGCAACCGGACGTCGTCGAGCACCAACTCGCTGGTAATCGAGGCGCGCAGCGACAGCTTGTGATGGATGGTGTTCGCGGAGAAGCCGGGCGTGTCGGTGGGGACGACGAAGCCGCGCACGCCGTCGTCCGTCGCGGCCCACACCACGGCGACGTCGGCGATAGAACCATTGGTGATCCACATCTTGCGCCCGTTGAGCACCCAGTCCGACCCGTCACGCCGGGCCCGGGTCGTCATCGCGGCCGGGTCGGAGCCGGCGTCGGGCTCGGTCAACCCGAAACAGCCGATCAGCTCACCTGCCGCCATACCCGGCAGCCACTGCTGCTTCTGCTCCTCGGACCCGTTGTTCCAGATCGCGAACATCGCCAGCGAACCCTGCACCGACACCAGCGACCGGATACCGGAGTCGGCCGCCTCCAGTTCCAGGCAGGCCAGCCCGTAGTGCACCGCCGACGCCCCGCCGCACCCGTAGCCCTCCAGATGCATTCCCAACAGCCCTAATTCGCCGAACTGCTTGGCCAGGTCCCGCGCCACCGGCAGGTCGCCGTCCTCGAACCATTCCGCCACGTGCGGGGTGACGTGCTCGGCGCAGAAGGCCCGCACCGTGTCCCGTACGGCGATCTCGTCGCTGGACAACGACGCGTCCAGACCCAGCGGGTCGTAGGGATCAAAGGTCGGCGGCGCGTCTGTGTTCATCCCTCAATCCTGCCCGGGACCGGTAGTCTCGCTGCATGCAACCACGTCGTGGGCCGGCCTGGCTGGGCGTAGACGTCGTGGCGATCCTTGCTTTCTGTGCCCTCGGCCGCCGTAGCCACGATGAAGGCGTCAGCGTCGGCGGGTTGGCGGAGACGGCGTGGCCGTTTCTGAGCGGCACCGCCATCGGGTGGCTGGCGTCGCGCGCGTGGCGGCGGCCCACCGACGTGGCGCCGACCGGGGTGATCGTCTGGCTATCCACCGTGGTGACCGGCATGGCGCTGCGCAAAGCCAGTTCGGCCAGCGTCGCCGGGGCATTCGTGGCGGTCGCCTCGACGGTGACCGCGATGTTCCTGCTCGGATGGCGAGCCGCCCTCAAAGCACTGGACGGCTGACAGGCCGGACACGTGGTACGCGAGGACGGCGACACCTGGGATCTGTTCACCGGCGTCGGAATGACCGCGACGTTCGGCGCGACCGCCCGCGCGGTCGCCACCAACAAGGGGCTGATCAACGATCCGTTCGCCGCTCCGCTGGTCCGCGCCGCCGGGGTGGAGTACTTCATCCGACTGATCGACGACGAGCAGTACGCGGCCGACGGCGGCGACAATCCGATGATGTCGGGGATGATCAACATTCTCGGGGTGCACGGCCGGTTCCTGGACGAGTTCCTCACCAGCGGCGCCCGGGCCGGAATTCGGCAGGCGGTGAACCTGGGCTGCGGGCTGGATTCCCGCGCGTACCGGCTCTGGTGGCCGGCCGGGACGCGGATGTACGAACTCGACCAGCCCGATGTGGTCGACTTCAAGGTGCGGGTATTGCGCGACCTGGGTGCCAAGCTGAGCGCGCATCGGTGCGCGGTGGGTGTCGACCTGCGCGCAGATTGGCTGACGGCGCTGCGTCGTGCCGGCTTCGATCCGGCCCAGCCCACCATGTGGATCGCGGAGAACCTGCTGGTCGGTTATCTGCCGCCCGATGCGCAGGATCGCCTGCTTCGTGACGTCAGCGCGGTCAGCGCCCCGGGTAGCTGGTTCGCCGCGGATTACCTGCCGTGGACCCCCATGCAGCTGCAGGAAGGGCGGGCCTTCATCGACCAGTGGCGCGGCCAGGGCTTGGACGTCGACCTGACCAAGTTGACGTACAACGCCGAGTTCCATTCCACCCCGGAGAACCTGGCCGCCCGGGGCTGGCAGGTCACCGACCGCAGCATCCTCGAGTTGGTCGCCGCCATCGGATTGGCGGGTCGTCGGCGCATGAGCCCGCACGATGTCGCCGTCAGCCCGCGATACCTCACCGGAATGCTTCCAGCCGACGCGCGTTAGACAGTTACGTGATGTCCACACCTTCGGCGCTGCGTTTCGTGCCTGTCGCGCTGAGCGATCCGCTGGCGCAGCCGCTGCTGGACGAGCTGGCCGACGAGTACGCCGACCGGTACGGCGGAGAGCGGCGTCGCTACCGCGACTGGCTGGTCGACGGCCCGGACGGGGAGTTCGCGGCGCCGCACGGCGGCATGCTGATCGGCATGGTCGACGCGCAGCCCGTGACCGGAGGCGCATTCTGCCGCTATGACGACGAGACCGCCGAGATCAAGCGCGTCTGGACGCACCGCGACCATCGCCGCCGCGGGTACGCCGCCGCGCTGGTCGCCGCGCTGGAAGCCGGAGCCGCCGCCAGCGGCTATCGGCGGGTCTACCTGATCACCGGCGACCGTCAACCCGAGGCCGTGCAGCTGTACCGTTCGACCGGATACACCCAGCTGGCCGAACCGCTGCCGACCCGGGGCCCGGTGCTGCCGATCGCCTTCCTGAAGGCGCTTTCATGACTTTGCATCTGGGGGTGGCCCTCGACGGTTACGGCTGGCATCCACAGGCCTGGCGCGTCACGCCGGGCGCCGCCGGGTCGGTGCTCAGCGGCCGCTACTGGGCCGACCTGGCGGTCACCGCCGAACGCGGCTTCCTCGACTTCCTCACCATCGACGACACCCTGATGCCGCAGATCGGACGGGGTGAGCGGATTCGTCCCGAGCGTCTCGCCGGCCGCGGTGACGCGGTGCTGGTCGCGGCGCGGATCGCCCCGGCCACCCGGCACATCGGGTTGATCCCGGTCGCCACCGTCACCCACACCGAGCCGTTCCACATCTCCAAAGCCATTGCCACCCTTGACTTCGTCTCACACGGCCGGGCCGGCTGGCAGCCCAGGGTGAGCTCGACCAGCCACGAGGCGGCGCTGTTCGGCCGGCGGACCGTCGATCCGGCCGAGCTGTTCGCCGAGGCCCGCGACTACGTCGAGGTGGTACGCCGACTGTGGGACAGCTGGGAGGACGACGCGGTGATCCGCGACGCCGCCACCGGACGCTTCGTCGACCGGGACAAGCTGCACTACATCGACTTCACCGGAAAGTTCTTTTCGGTCAAGGGTCCGTCGATCACGCCGCGCCCGCCGCAGGGCCAGCCGGTGGTGGCCGCGCTGGCGCACGCGGGCCCGGTCTACGAGTTTGCCGCCGACAGCGCCGACCTCGTGTTCGTCACGCCCACCGATGCCGATTCACTGCGCGGCATCCTCGCCGAGATACCATCAACACGACTGAAAGTGTTTGCGGACGTGGTGGTTTCGTTTCACGACAACGCTGACTTTGTGTCCGACACGCTGGTTTGGTCCGGTACCGCAACGGAATTGGTGGACATGGTGCTGCACTGGCAGACTCTGGGGATCGACGGCGTGCGGTTGCGGCCGGCCGTCAACGCCACGGACCTACCGGTGATCGTCGACGAAGTGGTGCCGCTCCTGCAGCGCGCCAAGCAATTCCGGAGCGGCTACCAGGACGGCGAGACGCTGCGGGAACGGCTCGGCCTGCCGGTGGCGCCCAATCGGTACACGGGGGTGAATCGATGATCCCGCTGTCGATACTGGACCTGTCGCCGATCAGCTCCGGCAGCGACGCGGCCACCGCGCTGCGCAACACCGTCGAGTTGGCGCAGCGCGCCGAGCGGTGGGGGTACCGCCGCTTCTGGATTGCCGAGCACCACTTCGTCGCCGTCGCCAGCGCGGCGCCGGCGGTGCTGATAGGGCAGATCGCCGCTGCTACCAACAAGATCCGGGTGGGTTCGGCCGCCGTGCAACTGGGTCATCACACCGTGGCCTCGGTGGTGGAGAGCTTCGGGATGCTCGACGCCTTCTATCCGGGCCGCATCGACCTCGGCGTGGGGCGCTCCGGTCAGCGGCGTGCCAAGCAGGACAAGCCCAGGCGGCGGGAACCGAAGCCGCCCCGCGTTTGGCACGAAGTCGACGGAGTGGTGATCCCCACGCCGTTCGACCTCCGAAAGATGCTGGGCCTCGGCCAGATTCAGGCGACCATGTCGGTCCTGCAGCAGCCCGAGGCGGTGACACCGGACTTCGCCGAGCAGGTCGGCGACATCATCGCGATGCTGACCGGCGCCTACCACGTCGACGGCCACCACCTGCACGCCACGCCCGGGGAAGGTGCCGACCTGACACCCTGGATCTTCGGCAGCACCAAAGGACCCAGCGCCGCGCTGGCCGGCGCGCTCGGGTTGCCGTTCGTCGGCAGTTACCACATCACCCCGGCCACCGCGCTGGAAGCCATCGACGCCTGCCGCGAAGCCTTCGTCCCGTCGAAGTCATTGCAGCGCCCCTACGTTGCGGTGTCGGCCGACATCGTGGTCGCCGACGACTCCGCCACCGCCTGGCGTCTGGCGTCCAGTTACGGCCACTGGGTCTATTCCGTCCGGACCGGCGGTGCCGCGCCGTACCCGGATCCCGACGACTGTGAACCGCTGACCGACGAACAACAGGAGATGGTAAAAGACCGCACCGCAACACAATTCGTCGGCGATCCGGACGAGGTCGCCGAAAGGCTCGCGGCGCTGCAACGGGTGACCGGCGCCGACGAACTCGTCGTCACCTCGGTCACCCATCGGCATGAGGACCGGCTGCGCTCCCACGAACTGATCGCGCGGCGGTGGGGGATTACACCGTGAGCCGCAAGCCCATTCACCTGGCCGCTCACTTCCCCGGCGTCAACAACACCACCGTGTGGACCGATCCCACGTCGGGCAGTCAGATCGAGTTCGACTCGTTCGTGCACCTGGCCCGCACCGCCGAACGAGGCTTGTTCGACTTCTTCTTCCTCGCCGAGGGGCTGCGACTGCGCGAGCATCGTGGCCGCATCCACGATCTGGATGTGGTGGGCCGCCCGGACACCTTCACCGTGCTGGCTGCGCTGGCCGGCGTCACCGACCGGATCGGCCTGACCGGCACCATCAACACCACCTTCAACGAACCATTCGAGGTGGCAAGGCAATTCGCCACCCTGGACCATCTGTCCGAGGGGCGGGCCGGGTGGAACATCGTCACGTCGTCGGATGCGTTCACCGGGGCCAACTTCCGCCGCGGCGGGTTTCTGGGCCACGCCGACCGCTACCGCAGGGCCGAGGAGTTCCTGACCGCCGCCCGTGCCTTCTGGGACAGTTGGGCGCCCGATGCCGTGCTGGCCGACGTCGACGCCGGGGTCTATGTCGATCCCAAACGCATTCGTAGCGTTGAGTATTCGAGCTCACAGTTCGACGTGCGCGGCTATGCGACTTTGCCGGCCGGTCCGCAGGGTCACCCGGTGCTGCTGCAGGCCGGTGACTCCGACGAGGGCCGCGGGTTCGGGGCGCGGCACGCCGACGCGCTGTTCACCCTGCACGGGTCCCTGGAAGACGGGCAGCGCTACTGCGCCGACGTCAAGGGACGGGCGCGGGCCAGCGGCCGGGATCCCAACCAGCTCAAGGTCTTTCCGGCGGCTACCTTCGTCCTGGGCGACACCGACGACGAAGCGCGGGACAAGGCGCGCCACATTCGCCATCAGCAGGTCAGCGGTGCCACCGCGATCGCGATGCTCGAGCAGGTGTGGGGCCGCGAACTCGGCGACTACGACCCGGACGGTCCCCTTCCCGAGATCGATCCGGTCGTCGACAGCGACATCACCCAGGGACGCGTGCGTCACGGTGATCCGGTGAAGGTGGCGCGACGATGGCGGGAACGGGCCGAAGCGGACGGCCTGTCCATCCGCGAGCTGATCATCGCCGTCACCAGCCGAGAGCAATTCGTCGGCACCGCAACGCATATCGCCGACGAGATCGACCGTTACATCCAGGCCGACGCCTGCGACGGGTTCATCCTGGTGCCGCACCTCACCCCGCACGGTCTCGACGAATTCGTCGACCGGGTGGTGCCGCTGCTGCAGGAGCGCGGCGCCTATCGCACCGAATACACCGGCACGACACTGCGCGAGCACCTGGCGGGCTAACGCGCTTTCTCTAGCGCCGCGTCGGTGGCCTCGCGGATCGGGCCGCGCCACAGCGGCCCGTGGCCAGGAGCCAGGATCTCGGTCTCCACCTCGGCCAGCACCGATAGCGTGCGGATGCACTCCTGCTGGCTGTAGCTGAAGATGGCCGGCAGCAGTTGCGGGCCGTCCTGACGCAGCAATGGGTGTCCGGTGACCAGCGCGTCCCCGCTGGCCAGCACCCCGTCGACCAGATACGAGCAGTGGCCGTTGGTATGGCCGGGGCTGAACACGGGTCGCGGACGGCCGGGCAACGCGGCGGCGACATCGGGCGTCAGCGGCTTGGTGGTCGGGATCCCTTCGCGGATCAGCCCACCACTGCGCACCACATGGGCAGTCCACACCGCCCAGCGGGGCCGCCAGAGGCGCAGGGCGAGATCGCTGATCTTGACCTGTTCCAGGTATTCGCGTTTGGCGTGCCCGACTTCGTCGGCGTGGCAGTACACCGGGGTGCCGTGCTCGCGGGCGAACCAGATCGCGGTGCCCAGGTGGTCGATATGGGCATGGGTGAGCAGGATCGCGCGCAGGTCGCCAGGACCGTAGCCCAGCGTGCGCAGCGAAGTCAGCACCTCCTCGCGGTCGCCGGGGTAGCCGGCGTCAATCAGCATCACGCCGGTGTCGTCGGTGACCAGCGTCCAGTTGACCGCTTCGCCGTGGGCGAGGTGGACGCTGTCGGTGACTTGTACTAGGTCCGTCATGCCGGGAAGTGTAGGAGTAGAAAGAAACAGTGGCTGAACTGAAACTCGGATACAAGGCGTCCGCCGAACAATTCGCACCGCGCGAGCTCGTCGAACTGGCCGTCCTCGCCGAAGCGCACGGCATGGACAGCGCCACCGTCAGCGACCACTTCCAGCCCTGGCGGCACAAGGGCGGGCACGCGCCGTTCTCCCTGGCGTGGATGACCGCCGTCGGGGAGCGCACCGAGCGGCTGCAGCTGGGCACGTCGGTGCTCACCCCGACCTTCCGGTACAACCCGGCGGTGATCGCGCAGGCGTTCGCCACCATGGGGTGCCTGTACCCGGGCCGCATCTTCCTCGGCGTCGGCACCGGGGAGGCGCTCAACGAGATCGCCACCGGCTACGAGGGGGACTGGCCGGAGTTCAAGGAGCGGTTCGCCCGACTGCGGGAGTCCGTGCGGCTCATGCGCGAATTGTGGCGCGGCGACCGCGTCGACTTCGACGGCGAGTACTACCGCACCAAGGGCGCCTCCATCTACGACGTGCCCGACGGCGGCGTCCCCGTCTACATCGCGGCCGGCGGTCCGGCGGTGGCCAAGTACGCCGGCCGCGCCGGCGACGGCTTCATCTGCACGTCCGGCAAGGGTGAGGAGCTCTACACCGAGAAGCTGATGCCCGCGGTCCGGGAGGGAGCGCAGATCAACGACCGCAACGTCGACGACATCGACAAGATGATCGAGATCAAGATCTCCTACGACACCGACCCTGAGCTGGCCCAGGAGAACACCCGGTTCTGGGCGCCGTTGTCGTTGAGTGCCGAACAGAAGCACAGCATCGACGACCCGATCGAGATGGAGAAGGCCGCCGACGCACTGCCGATCGAGCAGATCGCGAAGCGCTGGATTGTGGCGTCGGATCCCGACGAGGCGGTCGAGAAGGTCGGACAGTACGTGCAGTGGGGCCTCAACCACCTGGTGTTCCACGCGCCCGGCCACGATCAGCGGCGCTTCCTGGAGCTCTTCGAGAAGGATCTCGAACCCAGATTGCGCAAACTTGGCTGACATCTCCGGGATCTACATCGCCGCACCCGAGGCCGAGACCGGCAAGTCGACCATTGCGCTCGGCCTGCTGCACCGCCTGGGCGCGACCGTCGCCAAAGTCGGTGTGTTCCGGCCGATTACGCGGCTGGGGGACGGCCGCGACTACATCTTGGAGCTGTTGCTCGACCATTCGACTGCGGGCCTGCCCTACGAACAGTGCGTCGGGGTGACCTACCAGCAACTGCACGACGACGGCGACGCGGCGATGTCGTGCATCGCCGACGCGTATCACGCGATGGCCGAGAAGTGTGACGCGGTGGTGATCGTGGGCAGCGATTTCACCGACATCGGCGGCGCGACGACCCCGGCCGGGTTCGCGGTCAACGCCCGGATCGCGGTCAACTTGGGTGCGCCGGTGCTGCTGATGGTGCGCGGCAAGGACCGCACCCCGCAGGAGGTCGCCGCCGTCGTCGAGGTCTGCCTGGCCGAGTTGTCCACGCAGCGTGCACACACCGCGGCGGTGGTGGCCAACCGGTGTGAACCCGACGAGCTGGACGCGGTGCGGGAGGCACTGCGCGAGTTCACACCGCGTAGCTATGTATTGCCCGAGGAACCGCTGCTGGCGGCTCCGACGGTGGCCGAACTGTGCGACGCGGTCGACGGCACACCGGTCAGCGGCGACACCTCGCTGCGGGAACGTGAGGTGATGGGCGTGATGGTCGCCGGGATGACCGCTGACCACGTGCTGGAACGGCTGCGCGACGGCATGGCGGTGATCACCCCGGGTGACCGCTCGGACGTGGTGCTGGCTGTGGCGAGTGCGCATGCGGCGCAAGGGTTTCCGTCTCTGTCCTGCATCATCCTCAACGGCGGTTTCGAGCTGCATCCTTCGATAGCGGCCCTTGTGTCCGGCCTGCGTCTGCGGCTGCCGATCATCGCCACCACGCTGGGCACCTACGACACCGCCAGCGCCGCGGGCTCCGCCCGCGGTCGGGTCACCGCCTCGTCGCAACGCAAGATCGACACGGCGTTGCAACTGATGGACCGCCACGTCGACGTCGCGGACCTGTTGGAGCAGTTGGCAATCCCCATCCCCACGGTGATCACGCCGCAGATGTTCACCCGTCAGCTGCAACAGCAGGCGCGGGCGGACCGCAAGTGCATTGTGCTGCCCGAGGGCGAGGACGACCGAATCCTGAAGTCCGCCGGGCGTCTGCTGCAGCGCGAGGTCGCCAACCTGACGATCCTGGGCGACGAGGCGCAAGTCCGTTCGCGCGCAGCCGAACTCGGTGTCAGTCTGGACGCGGCGAAGGTGATCGACCCCCGCTCCAGCGACCTGCACGGACAATTCGCCGAACAGTACGCCGAACTGCGCAAAGCCAAGGGCGTCACCGTCGAGCAAGCCCGCGAGATCATGAACGACGCAACGTATTTCGGCACCATGCTGGTCTACAACGGGATAGTCGAGGGCATGGTGTCCGGTGCGGTGCACACCACCGCTCACACCGTCCGTCCCGCATTGGAGATCATCCGGACGGTTCCCGATGTGTCCACCGTGTCCAGCATCTTCCTGATGTGTCTGCCCGATCGGGTGCTGGCCTACGGGGACTGCGCGATTGTTCCGAACCCGACGCCCGAACAGCTCGCCGACATCGCGATCAGCTCGGCGCGCACCGCCGCGCAGTTCGGCATCGACCCCCGGGTGGCGATGTTGTCCTATTCCACCGGCTCGTCGGGATCCGGCGCGGATGTCGAAAAGGTGCGCGAGGCAACCGAACTGGTGCGGTCCCGGGAACCGGAGCTGCTGGTCGAAGGTCCAATCCAGTACGACGCCGCGGTGGACCCGTCGGTCGCGGCCACCAAGATGCGCGATTCGCCGGTGGCCGGGCGTGCCACGGTGCTGATCTTCCCCGACCTGAACACCGGGAACAACACCTACAAGGCGGTGCAGCGGTCCGCCGGTGCCATCGCGATCGGGCCGGTGTTGCAGGGTCTGCGCAAGCCGGTCAACGACCTGTCTCGGGGCGCGCTGGTCGAGGACATCGTCAATACCGTTGCAATCACGGCGATTCAGGCGCAGGGTATCCCCGATGAGTGACCGTCTGGTGCTGGTGATCAACTCCGGTTCGTCGTCGCTGAAGTTTCAGCTCGTCGATCCCGACTCGGGGGAGTCGCGCGCCGGCGGCGTGGTAGAGCAGATCGGAGAACCCTCGTCGTCGGTCGCCGACCACGAAGCGGCGCTGCGCCGTGCGTTCGACCTGCTGTCCGAGGACGGCATCGACCTGCACGACAGCGGGCTGGTCGCGGTCGGGCATCGAGTCGTACACGGCGGCAACAGATTCCACGAACCGACGCGCCTGGACGACGCGGTGGTCGGAGAGCTACACCAGCTTTCGCCGCTGGCGCCGCTGCACAATCCCCCGGCCTTGACGGGCATCGAAGTGGCACGCAAGCTGCTGCCCGACGTGCCCCATGTCGCAGTGTTCGACACCGCCTTCTTTCACCATCTGCCCGCGGCGGCCGCCACCTATGCCCTCGACCGGGACCTGGCCGCTGCCTACCAGATCCGGCGGTACGGATTTCACGGCACCTCACATGAATACGTCAGCCAGCAGGCCGCTGCGTTCCTGGGCCGACCTCTGGACAGCGTGAATCAGATTGTGCTGCATCTGGGTAACGGCGCATCGGCGTCGGCGGTGGTGGGTGGCCGACCGGTGGAGACATCGATGGGTCTGACTCCGCTGGAGGGCCTGGTGATGGGCACCCGCAGCGGCGACGTCGACCCCGGCGTCATCAGCTACCTGTGGCGCACCGCCGAGATGGGCGTCGACGAGATCGAGACGATGCTCAACAAAAAGTCCGGCGTGCAGGGCCTAGCCGGTGAACGCGACTTCCGCCGGCTGCGCGCCAACATCGAATCCGGCGACGCCGCATCGAAATTGGCCTACGACGTGTTCATCCACCGGCTGCGCAAGTACATCGGCGCCTACCTGGCGGTGCTGGGCCACACCGACGTGATCAGCTTCACCGCCGGCATCGGTGAGCACGACGTGGCGGTGCGCCGGGACGCCCTGGCCGGACTGCGCGAGCTGGGGATCGAGCTCGACGAGGACCGCAACTCGACCGGCAGCGGAGCTCGGCG
This sequence comes from Mycobacterium sp. NGS67, assembly GCF_059812185.1. Taxonomy (NCBI): domain Bacteria; kingdom Bacillati; phylum Actinomycetota; class Actinomycetes; order Mycobacteriales; family Mycobacteriaceae; genus Mycobacterium; species Mycobacterium sp. NGS67. The sequence goes on along the minus strand of NZ_JCALCF010000009.1, from coordinate 171,966 downwards.
CATCTCGTCGGACGAGTCGCGAATCTCTGTGCTGGTCGTGCCGACCAACGAGGAGCTGGCCATCGCGCGCGACTGCGTCGGCGTGTTGTAGCTGTGGATAGCCGAATGCGCGGTTTGCCTTGTCCGTGCGACTCTGCCGGTCATGGAGGAGCCGTTCTTCGGCAGCAGGGCGCTGGCCGGTGGGACCTTGAACCGCCATCAGCTGCGCACGCGATACCGCGCTTTGCTGCCCGACGTCTACCTCGCTGCGCGGGCCGAGCCGTTACTGGAGCAGCGCATCGCGGCGGCTTGGCTGTGGTGCAAGGGTGCCGCTACGGTCGCGGGTGCGGCCGCGGCTGCGTTGCACGGCGCCAAGTGGATTCCTCGCGACGTACCAATTGAGTTGATCTGTAACAACTCTCGACCGCCCCGCGGCATCGTGTCCAGACGGTGTCTGCTGTTGGACGGTGAAAAGCAGACGATCGACGGCCGTTCGGTCACCACGGCGGAGCGCACCGCATTCGACATCGGCCGGAGGGGAGCACTGCACTCAGCGGTTGCTCGACTGGATGCGCTGGCCGCTGCGACGGGGTTCAAAGTTCCCGATGTACTGGAACTCGCACGATGCCACCCGCGCTCGCCAGGTCTGCGACGTCTGGAGACCGCGCTGGAACTCGTCGACGCGGGTGCGCAGTCGCCGAGGGAGACCTACCTTCGGCTGCTCCTGATCGAAGCGGGGTTCCCGCGGCCGCAGACCCAGATCCCGGTACTGGGCAAGGACGGGATTCCGTTCGCGCACGTGGACGTGGGTTGGGAACAGTTTCTGGTTGGCGTGGAATACGAGGGTAAGCACCACCAGACCGAACGCGGACGATATGTGTACGACATTCGGCGCTTGGAGATGCTCGAGCAGATGGGCTGGATCATAGTCCGCATCGTCGTCGAGAATCGGCCTGCCGAAATCGTGCGCCGAGTGAGAGTGGTGATGGAGGAACGGGGTTGGCGTGGGCAATGACGGCTTTGGTTGTGAAGTCAGGGTTTTCGGAGTGAACGTAGGGCGGGGAAATCGACGGATCTTCGCCCAGGGTTCACGCGCAACGCCCAGGGTTCACGCGCAACGCGGTAGCGCTCTTGAACAGCGGTTGAGTGTGAGTCCTTGGCTTTCGTTGTGAAGTCAGGGTTTTCGGAGTGAACATAGGGCGGGGAAATCGGCGGATCTTCGCCCAGGGTTCACGCGCAACGCCCAGGCTTCACGCGCAACGCCCAGGCTTCACGCGCAACGCGGGAGCGCTCCTGAACAGCGGTAGAGTGTGAGTACTTGGCTTTGGTTGTGAAGTCAGGGTTTTCGGAGTGAACGTAGGGCGGGGAAATCGGCGGATCTTCGCCCAGGCTTCACGCGCAACGCCCAGGGTTCACGCGCAACGCCCAGCGGTCGAGGGTGAAGCGCCACGGTGGCGACTAGAAAGTGCTGATCGGCCGCACGTTATTGGCCATGTCCACAAGCGTGTACCGGTGCCGCTGGGTCGGCGCCACACGTGCCAGGTTGCGCAGCGACGCCTCCACACCCAACCGCAGACCGTGGTCGGTGAACGGGAAGCCCAGGATGTGATTGGTGCTGGCTTGATTATTGGCCCGGTTGTCCTGCAACCAGTCCATCGCGCCGCCCAGCACCAGCGCGCGGATCTGCAGGACGCGTGGCTCGGTGGCCGGCAGCGCTTCCACCCGGCGCGCGGCGTCGCGGATCTGTTCCTCGGTGATCTCGTTCTGCGACCGCCCGGACAGCAGCGTCACCGCGCTGGTCAGTCGGGCGGTCGTGAAATGCCTTGAGGTGGGCGGTACTTCGTCGAGCACCCGCACCGCACCGTTGCGATCGCCGGCGGCCGAGAGGGATCTGGCCAATCCGAAAGCCGCCGAGATCACGCCATCGTTGGTCCCCCACACCCGCCGGTAGAAGTTGTGCTCGTCGGGCTGCGAGGCCAGCTCGGCGGTCGCGGCCAGCGCCAGCTTGGGCGCCAGCTCCCCCGGGAAGGTGTCCAGCACGTCGGCGAAATCCCGGATGGCCGAGTCGTAGTCGCCGGTGAGCAACTCCGCCACCGCGCGGTACCACACCAGGCGCCACTGCCAGCCGACCCGCTCGGCCAGGTCGTTGAGCTTGCGCGTCGCCTTGCTGACGTCACCCAGATCCAGCAGCGCGCGGACCTCCATCAGCGGCAGTTCCACCGACTCGGACACGTCGGCACCGTCGGCGTCCAGCGAGCCGTGCCGCGCGGCCCGCAACGAGTCCAACGTCTGCACCGGCTGCGACAACACCGTGGCCTGCAGCACCGGCGCGGCGACGTCGGCCGGATCGACCAGCGGCACCGACAGCGCCGTCACGATCTCCTTGGCGGTCAGCTTCTCCGAATGCACCTGCCCGTCCAGGTACACGTCGGTGTGCGCCACCAGCAGGTCCACCCCGAACGTCGAGCGGCTGGGACTGAAGATCGTCGACAACCCGGGCCGGGGCACCCCGGTGTCCTGGGCCACCACCTCACGCAGCACACCCATCAGCTGCGCGGACATCTCGTCGGCGCTGGCGAACCGCCGCCGCGGGTCGGGGTCGATGGCCCGGCGCAGCAACCGGCCGAAGGAGTCGTACTCGGTCAGCACCGGGTCGTCGTCGGGCAACCCGTCCACGTAACGCCCGTTGCGGGTGCGCAGATTCAGCGTCAACGCCGCCAGCGTGCGTCCCACGGTGTAGATGTCGGTGCAGATCGTCGGGCCGGTCCGCACGATCTCGGGCGCCTGGTAGCCCGGCGTGCCGTACAGGTAGCCGAACGAGTTGATCCGCGACACCGCGCCGAGGTCGATCAGCTTCAGCTGCTCCTCGGTGAGCATGATGTTCTCCGGCTTCAGGTCGTTGTAGACCAAGCCGATGGAATGCAGGTAACTCAGGGCGGGCAGGATCTCCAGGATGTAGGCGATCGCCTCGGAAACCGGCAGCTTCTCGGTCTTGCCGTTCTTGCGGCTCCGCTTGAGCGACTGACCGCCGATGTACTCCATGACGATGTAGCCGACGGGATCGCCGTGCTTGTCGTTGTGCTCGACGAAGTTGAAGATCTGCACGATCGAGGGGTGCACGACCTCGGCCAGGAACTGTCGCTCGGCCATCGCGATCGCCTGCGCCTCGGCGTCACCGGAATGCACCAGGCCTTTGAGCACCACCGGCCGGTCGTTGACGTTGTGGTCTACGGCGAGGTAGACCCAGCCCAGGCCGCCGTGCGCGATGCAACCCTTGACCTCGTACTGTCCGGCGATGATGTCGCCCGGATTCAACTGTGGCACAAAGGAATACGGGCTGCCGCAATACGGGCACCAACCCTCCGACGCGCCTTCGCCCTCCGAGCCCGACCGCCCGACCGGCCGCCCGCAGTTCCAGCAGAAGCGCTTGGACTCCGGGACGACCGGGTTTTCCATCAGCGCTTTGAGCGGGTCGATGTCCGGCACCCGCGGGATCTCCACCAGTCCGCCGCCGAGCTGTCGGACCGGCGGCAACGACCGCGTCGCCCCGGCCAGGCGGTCCTGCGGCTGGGTGTCTATGGAGCCCAGCGTCCAAGCGGAGTCGTCGTCATCGTCGTCGTCGAAATCGGGCCGGAACAACGCCTGCGTGGCCTGCGGCTGGCCCGTCGTGGCCGTCGCACCCGTCTGCACGTCCTCCGGCTGGTAAGCCGGTTCGGCGGCGGTGTCCTGGTCCAGTTCGTCGCGCTGGTCTTGCTGCGCCGGCTTGCCCATCAGTCCACGTACTTCGGTTGGGGCGGCAGTGGCGCGGGGCCCAGGTCCGTCAACCACTTGCGGTACAAGGTGTTCCAGGTGCCGTCGTTCCGGATGCGTTCCAGGGTGCCGTTGACGAACCGGACCAGTCCGGTGTTGTCCAGGTTGATCCCGATGCCATAGGGCTGGGTGGCCATGTTCGGCCCGACGATGCGCAGCGACGGGTCTTCTCCAACCAACCCGGCCAGGATCGTGTCGTCCGTGGACACCGCGTCGATCTGGCGCTGCTGCATCGCCACCAGACAGTCGGCCCAGTTCACCACCGACACGATGACCGGCGGCGGCGCGATCTCGCGGACCCGGCGCAGCGAGGTGGTGCCGCGGGCCACGCAGACCCGCTTTCCGGACAGGTCCGCCGCTTTGCTGATCGAGGAATCCCGCGGGGCCAGGATGCGCTGGCTGGCGTCGAGGTAGACGGTGGAGAAGTTGACCAGCTTGCGGCGCTCGCAGGTGATGGTCATGGTTTTGACGACGATGTCGACCTGCGAGCGCTGCAGCGCGGTGATGCGCTCGTCGGCCGACAGGATCCGGTATTCGACGTGGTTGGGCCCGCCGAAGATGTCGCGTGCCACCTCCCCGGCGATGTCGACGTCGAAGCCGGTGATGTCGCCGGTGATCGGGTCCCGGAAGCTGAACAGGTTGCTGCCGATGTCGAGCCCGACGATCAGCCGGCCGCGGGTGCGGATGTTGGCCACGGCGCCGTCGGCGTCGGCTTTGTTGGGGAACGGGCGCAGGCTGGCGGTGGGATTGCAGTCCTGGCTGGTGGTATCCGGCGGCAGCGGGGTCTCCATCGGCAATTCCTGCATGCCCACCGGTGTCGGCGGCGGCAGCGTGGGGATCGCCTCGACTTTCAACGGTTCGGAGTGACCGCAGCCGACCAGCAACACCGCCGCCGCGACCAAGATGAGCAGGCGCCTCATCACCGATACTCTTTCAGTCGCGGCCACAGCCCCAGCGCGACCGCGATCGCCGCACCCAGGCTCAGCACCACCGCACCGATCTGCGCCCCGGCCAGGCCACGCTTCGCGTTGAGCACGTCGTTGCGCAGATGATTACGGCTTTGCTCGATGGCCTTGGTGAGCGCCTCGTCCAGCTTGTCGAACGCCGGGGTGGAGTCGTCCTCGTTCTTGCCCAACGCCACCTGAGTGGCCGACCGGTAGTTGCCGACCGAGATGTAGGCGTTGATCCGGTCGTTGGCCTGCTGCCAGCGATCCAGCAGCTGCTCGGCGCCCTGCAGATCGACCTTGTCGACGGCGTCATTGCGGGCCATGTACGCGTCGAGCTGGCGGTGCATGGCGTCGATACGCTGGTAGAACGCCCGCTTGCGAACCTCTTCGTCGCCGCGGCGGATCAGCGACAACGTCTCGTCGGCGCGCGCCTGCTGGGCGGTGATGGCCAGGTTGGTGACGGTCTTCAACGACTCGGCGGCAGTGTCTTTCGCACTGCGGCTCGCAGTGGTGGAAATAGTCAACGCGGTCCCGACCCATACCACCATGACGAGGATACCGAGACCCCCGACGACCAGGCCGGGGTTGACGCGACGCCGGGTGCGCCGGGCCAGCCATCGATGCGCGAACGCGCCGAACACGACGGTGGTGGCGACGACCAGGATGACGGGAGCCGGGATTTCGGTGGACGCCGTGGTCTCGCTGTCCACCCGGGCCGACGTCGCCTGGTAGAGGCGCTGCGCGTCGGGCAGGATGCGCGACTGCATCAACCCCGACGCCTCCGACAGGTACGACGATCCGACGGGGTTGCCGGCCCGGTTGTTGGTGCGCGCGGTCTCGACCAGCCCGGTGTACACCGCGAGTTCGGCGTTGATCCGGCCCAGCAGCTGCACCAGCGACTCGTCGGTCAGGCCGCTGGACGCCCTGGTCACCGCCACCGCGGCGTCGGTGATGGCCTGCTCGTAACGCAGCCGGACCGCTCGCGGTTCGGACTGGGCGATGAACGCGGTGGCTGCCGCGGCATCGGCCACCGACAGCGTGGTGTAGAGCCGTCCCGCCGCGAACGACAGCGGCTCGGTGTGGTCGAGCACCGTGGTCAGCACCTGCTGGCGGTGGTTGATCGTGGTCGAGGTGGCGAAGGCACTGGAGACGCCGAGCGCGGCCAGCACGATGCCGATGGACAGGATGCGCCCGGGTGTGGTGGAGATGAACCACCAGCGCGGATGGGCGGGTTCGGCGGGCGAGCGCGATCCCAGCGGCTCGGTAGACGGATGCGCCAGCTCAACCGTCACTTCTGCTCAGCCCTCATCTTTCGGCCATCTCACGAACCCGTATAAGCGAAAGTTTATGAGCATCTCGCAGCGGATGTGGGGAGGCGAGGCGAATTACCGCATGCCTATCCTGATTCAGTGCGGGGCGACGGCGACGGATGGGTGATATCCGAGCACGGCCGGCACTACTGGGGCAGATTCGGTGCGGCCGGCCTGTTGTTGCGGGCGCCCCGGCACGACGGCAGTCCCGTGGTCCTGCTGCAGCATCGAGCGGCCTGGAGTCATCAGGGCGGCACCTGGGGTTTGCCCGGCGGTGCCCGCGACAGCCACGAGACCCCGGAAGAGACCGCGGTGCGGGAGGCGTACGAAGAGGCGGGCGTGGACGGCCGGCGGCTGACGGTGCGGGTTGCGATGGTCACGGCCGAGGTCGCCGGCCGCAAGGGCGTCGACTGGCATTACACGACCGTGATCGCCGACGCCGAGGAGATGCTGGAGACCGTCTCCAACCACGAAAGTGCGGAGATGCGCTGGGTGAGTGAGGACGAGGTGGCCAGCCTGCCGCTACACCCGGGGTTTGCCGCCAGCTGGCAAGAGCTGCGCGCCGTTCTGGCAACGCTGCCGCTGCGAGCGTGAACTACGCGACGCGACGCGCCGCGCGGGTGTCGTGGGATTCACGCTGGACGCGGTGAGCCAAGCGCTGAGCTGAGCGCCTCAGCGGCCGCTTTCGGGTCGTCGGCGGCGGTGATGGCGCGCACCACCACGACCCGGCGGGCGCCGGCGTCCAGTACCTCGGGCAGGCGCCGCTGATCGATGCCGCCGATGGCGAACCACGGTTTGTCGGTGGCCAATCCGGCGGCGTAACGGACCAGGTCCAGGCCCGGCGCGGCGCGGCCCGGTTTGGTGGGGGTGGGCCAGCACGGGCCGACGCAGAAATAGTCGGCCATGGAACGCGCCGCCGCTGCGGCTTCGCTCGGTGCGTGGCTGGATAGCCCGATGACCGGCCCGGGTCCGACGATGTCGCGGGCCAGCCGCAGAGGCAGGTCGCGCTGGCCCAGATGCAGCACGTCGGCTCCGGCCGCGCGGGCGATGTCGGCGCGGTCGTTGACGGCGAACAGGGCGCCGTGCCGGCGGGCGGCGTCGGCCAGGACCTCGCAGGCGGCCAGTTCGTCGAGCGCTTCCAGCGGGCCGAAGCGCTGCTCACCGGGCGAACCCTTGTCGCGCAGCTGGATGATGTCCACCCCGCCGGCCAGGGCCGCGTCGGCGAACTCGGCGAGGTCACCGCGCTCGCGGCGGGCGTCGGTGCACAGGTACAACCGGGCGTTCTGCAGCGAGGGTTGGTGCACACCGCGACGTTAGCGCGCTAGCGTGGAACGTTGGAAACACACGACAACGCACGGGAGTCCCGGGTAGTGAGCGGGGCTGAGAGTGGACACTGCCGCCAACGGACCTGTCCTTACCGTCACACCTGATCCGGGTCATGCCGGCGAAGGGAGCACAGGATGCAGTCTCTGGCCGTGATCGGCGGCGGTGTCATCGGCCTGTCGGTGGCACGCCGGGCCGCGCAGGCCGGGTTGTCGGTGACGCTGCACGCCAACGGCGAGCGCGGCGCCTCGTGGGTCGCCGGCGGCATGCTGGCCCCGCACAGCGAAGGCTGGCCGGGCGAGGAACGGCTGTTGCGGCTGGGGCTGGAGTCGCTGCGGTTGTGGCGCGACGGCGGATTCCTCGACGGCCTGGACCCGCAGGTGGTGACCGCACGCGAATCGCTGGTGGTGGCGGTCGACCGGGCCGACGTGGCCGACCTGCGGACCGTGGCGGACTGGCTGTCCCAGCAGGGTCACCCGGTGGTCTGGGAGTCTGCCGCCCGCGACGTCGAACCGCTGCTGGCCCAGGGCATCCGGCACGGGTTCCGGGCTCCGACCGAACTGGCGGTGGACAACCGCGCGGTTCTCGACGCGCTGGTCGCTGACTGCGCGCGACTCGAAGTCCGGTGGGCCGGACCGGTCACCGCGCTGGGCGCCGCCGAGGGTGACACGGTGGTGATCGCCAACGGCATCGACGCACCCGCGTTGTGGCCCGGCCTCCCGGTGCGGCCGGTGAAGGGCGAGGTGCTGCGGCTGCGCTGGCGAAGGGGTTGTATGCCGTTGCCGCAGCGGGTCATTCGGGCGCGGATGCACGGCCGGCAGGTTTACCTGGTGCCGCGGGCCGACGGCGTGGTGGTGGGCGCCACCCAGTACGAGCACGGCCGCGACACGGCCCCGGTGGTGTCGGGGGTGCGTGACCTGCTCGACGACGCGTGCGCGGTGCTGCCGGCGCTGGGTGAGTACGAACTGGCCGAGTGCGCCGCGGGTCTGCGCCCGATGACGCCGGACAACCTGCCCATTGTGCAACGCCTGGACGACCGCACGCTGGTCGCCACCGGCCACGGCAGGTCCGGGTTCCTGCTGGCGCCGTGGACGGCAGAACAGATTGTGTCGCAACTCATTCCGGTGGGAGTCCGCTGATGATCGTGCTTGTCAACGAACGCCGGGTCGAGGTCGACCCGCAGACCACGGTGGCCAATCTGTTGGCCTCGATGGGCTTTCCGGACCGGGGTATCGCGGTGGCGCTGGATTCCTCGTTGCTGCCGCGGTCCAATTGGGCGACAACGCTGTTCGACGGTGCCCGAATCGAAGTGGTTACGGCGGTGCAGGGTGGTTGACAAATTGACGATCGCGGATCGTAGTTTCGCCTCACGACTCATCATGGGTACCGGGGGCGCAGGCAACCTGGCGGTGCTCGAGGAGGCGCTGACGGCGTCGGGCACCGAATTGACCACCGTCGCGATCCGGCGGGTGGACGCCGAAGGTGGCACCGGACTGCTCGACCTGCTCAACCGGCTCGGCATCACGCCGTTGCCCAACACCGCCGGGTGCCGCAGCGCGGCCGAAGCGGTGCTGACCGCACAACTGGCCCGCGAAGCGCTAGACACCAACTGGGTGAAGCTCGAGGTGATCGCCGACGAGCGCACCCTGTTACCGGATGCGGTCGAATTGGTAAAGGCGGCAGAACAATTGGTGGACGACGGGTTCGTGGTGCTGCCCTACACCAACGACGACCCGGCGTTGGCCCGGCGCCTGGAGGACACCGGATGTGCGGCGGTGATGCCGCTGGGTTCACCGATCGGGACCGGTCTGGGTATCACCAACCCGCACAACATCGAGATGATCGTGTCCCGTGCCGGCGTCCCGGTGGTGCTGGACGCGGGCATCGGCACCGCCAGCGACGCAGCGCTGGCCATGGAGTTGGGTTGCGACGCTGTGCTGTTGGCCACGGCGGTCACCCGGGCGGCCGATCCGCCGGCGATGGCCGCGGCCATGGCGGCGGCGGTCACCGCCGGCCATTTGGCGCGGGGAGCCGGTCGGATTCCGAAGCGATTCTGGGCACAGGCGTCCAGCCCCGACCGATGAAACGCTATGTGGCGCTAGGCAGTTCGATGGCGGCCGGTCCCGGGATCCGGCCGCGCGCGGCGGGCGCACCTCGGCGGGCGGGACGGTCGGCCCGCAACTACGCGCATCTGGTCGCCGAACAGGCCGGCCTGGAACTGACCGACGTCACCTATTCCGGTGCCACCACCGCGCATGTGCTGACCGACCGCCAACACGGCGCACCGCCGCAGATCGCCGCGCTGGACGGTTCGGAGGCACTGGTGACCGTCACCATCGGGGGCAACGACATCGGCTACATCCCGTCGCTGATGGCGGCGTCGCTGCCGTCGCTGCTGCGGCACCTGCCGCTGCTGGGTGGCTGGATCACCGAACTACTGGATCGGGACGCCCGCGACCGGGCGCTGTCCGAGGTGGCGGATTCGCTGTACGAGGTGGGTCGTTCGCTGCGCGAGCGGGCTCCGCGGGCGCGGATCTTCTTTGTCGACTACCTGACCGTGCTACCACCCGCGGGTGTGCCGGCGTCGCCGCTGTCCGACGAAAATGCCGCACTGGGGCGGCATCTGGCCACCGCCCTGGAACAACTGACCGCCCAAGCCGCCGCGGCGACAGATTGCGCTTTGGTTAAAGCCGCGGCGGCCAGCCGCGAGCATCACGCGTGGTCGGCGCAGCCCTGGGTGACGAAACCCGGTGTGCCGCTACCGGGTCGGCCCGCACCGCTGCACCCTAACGGTGCCGGGATGCGGGCCGTCGCCGATCTGATCTTGAAAGCGTTGTAGCTCAACGGGTTAGCCGTTGGTGCGCCACCACTGGTAGAGCGGAGCGGTGTCGGTGTTGGACGCCCGGACAAAGCTCAGCACGTTCTTGGCGTCGGTGGTCCAGATGACTTCGGCCTGACCCTGGTAGGTCCCACAGGCGACCTGTCCGGACGGGGAGGTGGCATTGCCCTGAGTCCACGTGGTGGGCGATTGGGCGTCGCCACACTTGGTCAGGGTGTCGTCCTTGATGCTGGCGGTGAATGCGCTGGCCAGGTCGGTCGCGTTGCTGAAAAGCATGTACTTGCCGACGACGGGTCCGCCCTCGGTGGAGTTCTGTCCGCATTCCAAGACCGCGACCATCCCACTGGCCGGCTCCTTGGCGCTGCAGTTGCTCGTTGAGTAGCCCTTGGACAAGACGCCGACAAGGGTTTCGTTGGGTTCGGCGTTCGCGGTCGCCATGCCCGCGTAGCCGACACCGGCCAGCAGCGCCGCAGCGGAAGCGGTCCGCAACAGATTCGTGAAGTGAGGCATTTGGTGCTCCTTTGTTTTGTGGGCCCGATGGTGCGGCTGTGCCGGTATCGGGAGTGTATTTGCGCGGCTCGCCAGAAAACAGGGTTTTTGCCAAAAGGCGTACGGTGTGCGGCGCTGCACCGATCCATTCCATGGGCCACTGTCTGACACAGCACTGATCCGTGCGCGACCCGGCGGCCGGACGATCCTCGAAAAGTCAATGACTGCAAGCGAATTCGCGACACCGCGGGATGGCCGTGGGCCGGCCTGAACGGGTATGGGCGCGATCGCAAATTCAGTGATGCCGTGCGGCCGGGTCTCCGGTATGGTAAGCCTCGCTTCACGCCAGCTAACTCCCCTCGACCTGGAGACGCCATGACACAACCCCCCGGTTACCCGCCGCAGCAGCCCGCCGGCGGACAAGCGCCGAACAACAACTTGGTGTTGGCGATCCTGGCAACGATCTTCTGCTTCCCGCCGACCGGAATCGTCGCGATCGTGAAGGCCAGTCAGGTTTCTGGGCTGTGGGCACAGGGGCTGCATGCCGAAGCGCAGGCTTCCGCCGATGCGGCCAAGAAGTGGGTGAAGTGGTCGGTCATCGCCTGGGTCATCTTGTTCGTCCTCTACCTGGTCTTCGCGGTCCTGCTCGCGTCCAACGCGCCGGACACCAGTGGCGCTTTGGCGGCAATGCTGTTCTGAGCACGGGTTGAGTTCATGGAGGTCCGCCAAGCCGCGGAGCCGCTGAGGCTGGGCGCGCCACTGCTGGTCGGTGGCGCGTCGGTCTTGGTCTGTGCTGCGATCTGGCTCGGCGACCCGACCACACCGGGCGGCCCGCTGCCGACCTGCCCGACCAAAGCGCTGCTGGGAATCGACTGCCCGGGCTGTGGCAGCTTGCGGATGATCTACAGCTTGCTGCACGCAGATGTGTTGGCGGCCATCAGGTTCAACGCGCTGGGCTTGGTCGCGGTCGTACTGCTGGTGTGGGCCTACTTCGCCTGGACGTACGGCCGGCTGGTGGGCCGGCGAATCAAGAGTTGGCAACACACCCGCTGGGCGGCGATGGTGACGCTGGTGCTGTGGGTGGCCTGGTTCGTGGTGCGCAATATCCCGTTCGCACCGTTCACGGGACTGTCCGTCTGATAACGGCGCGAAGGCGTCTAGTCTGGGCGCGATGCTGAACAAATCGAAGACGCTTCCCGCCGCGCTCGCGGTGCTGACCCTGATCACGTTGCTTGCCACCGGTTGCGGACGTTGCACCCACGAGTCGCAACCAGCGGGCAACAGCCAAGCCGCGACCGAGTTCGCCACCACGATGCGCAACAAGGTCACCGCCGACGCGATGATGGCGCACCTGTCCAAGCTGCAGGAGATCGCCAATGCCCACAACGGCACTCGCGCCGTAGGCACCCCCGGCTACGAGGCGAGCGTGGACTACGTCGTCGAAACGTTGCGCAAGAGCGGTTTCGACGTGCAGACACCGGAGTTCACCGCGCGCGTGTTCCACGCCGAGAAGGGCTCGGTTGCCGTCGGCGACTTCAACTCCGAGTCCCGTGCGCTGGAGTACAGCCGCGGCACCGGACCGGAAGGCGTGACGGGACCGCTGCTGTTCGCACCCGAAGGCGAGAGCCCCGGATGCACGCCGAACGACTACGACCGGTTGCCGGTGCAGGGTGCGGTGGTGGTGGTCAACCGCGGTGCCTGCCAGTTCGCCCAGAAGGAGGACGCCGCGGCCCAGCGCGGCGCCGTCGCGCTGATCGTCATCGACAACGTCGACGAGCAGGCGATGGGCGGCACGCTCGGCGCGGACACCGACGTGAAGATCCCGGTGGTCAGCGTCACCAAGTCCGTCGGTTACCAGCTGCGCACCAAGGCTGGCCTGGCGACCGTCAAGCTCGCCGCCAACACCCAGGATGTCAAGGCGCGCAACGTCATCGCGCAAACCAAGACCGGCTCACCGACCGACGTGGTGATGGCCGGCGCGCATCTGGACAGCGTGCCGGAAGGGCCGGGCATCAACGACAACGGTTCGGGAGTGGCCGCGATCCTGGAAACCGCGGTGCAGCTTGGCAATTCACCGCAGGTGCACAACGCGGTGCGGTTCGGTTTCTGGGGCGCCGAGGAACTCGGCTTGATCGGTTCACGCAAGTACGTCGAGTCCCTGGACATCGAGGCACTCAAGAACATCGCGCTGTATTTGAACTTCGACATGCTGGCCTCGCCGAACCCGGGCTACTTCACCTATGACGGTGACCAGTCGCTGCCGCTGGACACCCGCGGTCAACCGGTGGTGCCGGAAGGTTCGGCCGGCATCGAGCGCACGCTGGTCAACTACCTGAAGCTGTCCGGCAAAACCGCGCGCGACACCTCGTTCGACGGCCGCTCCGACTACGACGGGTTCACCCTGTCCGGCATCCCGTCGGGCGGGTTGTTCGCCGGTGCGGAGGCCAAGAAGTCCGACGAGGAGGCCAAGTTGTGGGGCGGGACGGCCAACGAGCCGTTCGACCCCAATTACCACCAGAAGGGCGACAACCTCGAACACATCGACCGCACCTCGCTGGGCATCCAGGGCGGCGGTGTCGCCTACGTCGTCGGCTTGTATGCGCAGGATCTCGGCGGTCGCAACGGGGTTCCGAGTATGGGGGACCGGATTCGCCACGTGCTCGCCAAGCCATGACCGGGTAGCGCGCGTGCCGACGGGCGGCATGAACACCGGTGCCGCTCAGGTGAAAACCGTTGTGCGGTCCCGACTTTGGGGTGGGCAGGTGTCACCCCCCGGGCCAAGCGGAATCGTACGCGGGTGTCCTGGTGCAGCCCTAGTCACGGCGTGCGCCATGGAAGTAGAGTGTGGCCTGATGCTGGCAAACTCTCAGACACGGCATCGTGATTGGTGTAGGAGGGTCCGTTGACGGAACAACCGCCCCAGTATCCGCCGCCGCCGCCCGGGGGTTACGGCTACGAACCGCCCGCCGCTCCGGAGGGTTACGGCTATCCGCCGCCGGTGCCGAGTCCCTACGGCGGCTACCCGCAGAGTGCGGGTACCAACGGGTTGGCGATCGCCTCGTTGGTGTGCTCGCTATTCGGCTGGCTATGCGGCATCGGCACCATCCTGGGCCTGGTGTTCGGCCTCGTTGCGCTGGGCCAGATCAAGAAGACCGGTCAAGACGGACGCGGCATGGCGCTCGCCGGAGTCATCATCAGTGGGGCATTGCTCGCCCTCGGCGTGCTGTGGGTCATCTTCGCGATCATCGTCGGGGCGGCCAATAGTGCCGACACCGCGTCCGCGATGTTGATGGCCTGACCCGCAAGTCTTTTCGCGTGCCGCGCCGGTCCGACGCGTTCCCGTGCGGTGTCTAGAATAAGTTGCTGTGTGCAGGCCGGTCGGGGACGGGGTTGGTTGAATGAGGTTGCGCTCACACCGGGTGAACGCGTCGGTGCGGGCCGTGACGGCGTTGCTGGGAGCGGTCGTCATGGTGGCGGGCTGTTCGACGGTGGTCAACGGTCGCGCGGTGTCGATTCTCAACGACCCGTTCCGAGTGGGCGGCCTGCCGGCGACCAACGGGCCGAGCGGACCGAAACCGAACGCCCCGGCCGCGACCGGCACCGTGGTCAACACCGACAACGGAGCGATCGACAAGTTGTCGTTGTTGTCGATCAACGACATCGAGGAGTACTGGAAAGCCAATTACAAGGCGCCGCTGAAAGGTTCGTACAAGCCCGTCGACAAGTTGGTGTCCTACAACTCCAAAGACCCGAGCAGTCCGTTGGTGTGTCGCAACGAGACCTACCAGAACGTCAACGCCTTCTTCACCTCCCGCTGCAACCTGATCGCCTGGGATCGCGGGGTGTTCATGCCGACCGCCAAGCAGTACTTCGGCGACATGTCGGTCAACGGCGTGCTGGCTCACGAATTCGGGCACGCACTGCAGGCGATGGCCAAACTGGTCACCCGCAAAGATCCGACCATCGTCTACGAACAGCAAGCGGACTGCTTTGCCGGTGTGTACCTCTACCACGTGGCCGAAGGCAAGTCGCCGCGGTTCACCCTCAGCACCGCCGACGGGCTCGATCACGTGCTGGCCGGCATCATCACCACCCGTGATCCGGTGATGGACGCCGAGGAGTCCAACGACGACGAGCACGGCTCGGCGCTGGACCGGGTGAGTGCATTCCAGATGGGTTTCGTCACCGGAACCTCGGCGTGCGCCACGATCAACAAAGCCGAGATCGAGCAGCGCCGCGGTGACCTGCCGACAACGTTGCGGATCGACACCAGCGGATCCTCGGAAACCGGTGAGGTCGAGATCACCGAAGACACGCTGAAGACATTGATGGAATTGATGGGCAAGATCTTCTCCCCGAAGAATCCGCCGACGTTGTCGTTCAAGACCGGGGGCTGCTCCAATGCGAAACCCAGCCCGCCCGCCTCGTACTGCCCGGCCACCAACACCATCGCGGTCGACCTGCCCGCGCTGGCGACGATGGGCAAAGTCGCGGGTGAGCGGGAATACAGCCTGCCCCAGGGTGACGACACCGCGCTGTCGATCGTGATGTCCAGGTACGCGCTGGCGGCCCAGCACGAGCGCAACCTGCCGATGCAGAGCCCGTGGACCGCGCTTCGCACCGCATGTCTCACCGGCGTCGCGCACCGCAAGATGGCCGACAACATCGAGCTGCCGTCGGGGAATTCGCTGATCCTGACGGCCGGAGACCTCGACGAGGCCGTCGCCGGGCTGCTCACCAACCACATGGTGGCCAGTGACGCCGACGGCGTCAGCGTGCCGGCCGGGTTCACCCGGATAGCGGCGTTCCGGGCCGGCGTGGGCGGCGAGATGGAGCGTTGCTACAGCCGCTACCCGGGGTAGCTCGCCGGCTAGGACCACCCGATCTCGGGGTGCGGCAGCAGATGCTCGGGTTCGTCGCTCACCGTCGGATCACTGCGCATCCACAGCACCGCGACCCAGCCGATCAGGGACCACCCGATGACGAGGATCGGGATGGCCCATGCCCGCCGGATCAGCAGCGCGTTGCCACACCCGGCCGTCGAGGCGTTCGCGTCATGGGAGATCTGCGACTGCTCGACACCGATGCCGTTGCCGCAGCTGATCCTGATGCCGTACAGGTCGTATTGGTCCAGGTAGACCGGAAACCACAAGGCGGCGAATCCGGCGAGTACCAGCAGCAGGCCGGCGATTGCGAGGTAGCGCTGACGGTGGCTCACAATTTCTCCAGACGATGTTAATTAGGCGGTGCGGTCTTTCGCGGTCAGGTCATGCAGACGTTGGAGAACAACAGGACGGGCCACGACACGATCGACCCCAAGAACGAAACGGCCAGGTCCGCACCTTGCAGCTCACGCAGGTGGTCGGTGTGCGTCATCGACCAGACCGTGCCCACCAACAAATATGGCGTGCCGATCATGATCCCGAGGGCAAGCAGCTGGGCGACGGAGAGCTCAATGCTGAGCAACCGGCGAATTCTGTCCAACACTATGCCCCGCCACCCATCGGACCACCCCTCGAACCCACACTATGTTAATGGAGGTTCCGCGGGTGCGGTAGTAGCGACGGGGTTTCGGAGGTTACGGCCGGGGCTACAGTAGGTCGGTGAGGGAGGTGGCGTCGGTTCCCAGTGCTGAGCCGACGATTCGTCGACGGCCCAAGGATCGCAAGGCCCAGATAGCCCGGGCGGCCGCCGAGGCGTTCAGCGCCCAGGGTTATCACGCGGTGAGCATGGAGACCATCGCGGGCAGAGTGGGAGTGTCCGCACCGGCGCTGTATCGGCACTACTCGGGCAAGTACGACCTGTTCCGGGGTGCGGTGCTGGCCCTGAGTCAGGTACTCCTCGACTGCACCGAGTTCGACGACGAGCCCGACCTGGACCAGATCGTCGCTGCGCTCATCGACACCGCCCTGGACAACCGTGACTCCGGTGGGCTCTACCGGTGGCAGGCGCGGTATCTGAGGGCCGAAGATCAGCACGCGCTGGCCGAGCAACTCAAGGTGGTGAATCGCCGAATTCAGCGGCCGCTCATGGCGATTCGGCCTGCGCTGGCCGCCCGGCAGCGGTGGATGCTGTCGGCCGGCGCGCTCAGCGTGATCGGCAGCATCGTCGATCACCGCGCCCGGATGTCGCCCGCCGATATTCGCGAAGTGCTGGGCGCGGCGGCGGCGGCGGTGCTGGCCGCGGACCTCCCGCAACCCGGCGACGTCTTTCCCCGCCCGGCGTCCTGGCGGATCTTCGCCGCGGACGCCGGTGTCTACGAGGCGTTGTTGCACGCGTCGATGGCGTTGTTCAAAGACCGGGGATACACCGATACCAGCATGGCGCAGATCGCCTCGGCCGCAGGGATTCCGGTGTCGGGGATCTACCGGTATTTCTCCGGCAAGTGCGAGATCCTGGCGACCGGCTTGCGTCGCGCGGCCGACCGGGTCTCGGCGCAGCTGGCACCGGTGCTGGGCGCTCTCACTGAGCCCAGCCAGGCGTTGACGCTGCTGATCGATGCCTACGTGGCGACGTCGTTCGCCAACCCGGAGCTGGCCGAGGTGTACTACACCGAGCGGGTCAACCTGACCCCGGCAGACCAGCTGCTGCTGCACAACGTGCAACTCTCGACCATCGATTCGTGGGTACGGCTGCTCACCGCCGCCCGTCCGTCGCTCCCCGCGATACGGGCGCGGTTCCTGGTGCACGCCGCGATGGCGCTGACGGTCGACCTGGGCCGCATGGTGCCGGCCGGCATCCGTGCCGAAGAGTCCGCCTACCTGCAGGCCTGCGTTCGAAAGTTGATGGAAGTCACCCTTTTTGGGCCCCGCTGAGATCGAGAAGCCGAAGCGCCGCGGCAACCGCCAGAGCGGCGACGTCGAGAGTCTTCGACGCCAGGTCGTGTCGCGCGCCGGTGATCTCGACGATCTCGGTCGCGGCGGGGATCAGTGCTGCGGCATCGCGCAATTCGGCGATCGTGCCGAACGGATCCGAGGTGCCGTGGGTAAACACGGTCGGCACCGCGATGTCCGGCAGGTGCTCGGTGCGCATGCGTTCCGGTTTGCCCGGCGGATGCACCGGATAGGAGAACAGGGTCAGCACGTCTACCTTCGTGTCCGGCGCCGCCGGTCCGGCCACCACCATGGACGTCTGCCGGCCGCCGTACGAATGGCCGCCGGCGATCAGCGGCCCGTCGGCCAGGCCCCGGCACACCTCGATCGCCTCGGCGATCCCGGCCTGATCGGTGGCCGCGGAACCCGAAGGCGGGCCCTTGGGGCGACGCCGGCGATAGGGCAGGTTGTAGCGCACCGCCAGCCAGCGGCGCTGTGCCCACTCGTCGCAGACTCGTTGCAGCAGTGGGGATTCCCGGCTTCCGCCGGCACCGTGGGTGAGCACGACGACGCCGCGCGGGGTGCCGGCGGGTTCGTGGGCGATACCGGCGATCTGGTCGAGGTTCATCAGCTCAGCCGGAACAGGGGCGAGACGGGTCCGTGCCCACCGCCCAGCGGATAGGCCGCGCGCAAACACTCTGTCACCCAGCTTTTTCCGAAGGCGACCGCATCGGGCACGGTGCGGCCGTGGGCCAGCGCGCAGGCCACCGCCGAGGCCAGCGTGTCACCGCCGCCGTGGTCGTTGCCGGTCGGCAGTCGCGGGGCGTCGAATTCGTAGTAGTCCGCGCCGTCATAGAGCAGGTCGCAACTACGCTCCGAGGACCGCAAGTGCCCACCCTTGACCAGCACCCACTGCGGTCCCAAAGCGTGCAGGGCCTTGGCCGCCGCGTGTTGCGTCTGCTGGTCGACGACCTCGATGTCGACCAGCAGCTTCACCTCGTCGAGGTTGGGCGTCACCAGCGTGGCTAACGGAAACAGTTGGCTGCGAAGCGAATCCAGCGCTTCTCGGGCGAGCAGCGGGTCGCCGTGCATGGAGGCGCACACCGGGTCGACGACCAGCGGCACCGCCGGTTCGACCCGGCGCCAGGTGGTGGCCACCGCCTCGATGATCGACGACGACGCCAGCATTCCGGTCTTGGCGGCCTGGACACCGATGTCGTCGACCACCGCCTCGATCTGTCCCGCCACCACGTGCGCCGGAATTTCGTGAAAGCTCTTGACTCCCAAGGTGTTCTGCACGGTGACCGCGGTGACCGCGACGCAGGCATGCACGCCTAGTAGGGCCATGGTGCGCATGTCGGCCTGGATGCCCGCGCCGCCTCCGGAGTCGGATCCGGCGATGGTCAGTACCCGCAGCGGCGTCGTGCCCGGCGCCGGAACCGGCAGGAAGGTCAC
Organism: Mycobacterium sp. NGS67; assembly: GCF_059812185.1. Lineage (NCBI taxonomy): Bacteria > Bacillati > Actinomycetota > Actinomycetes > Mycobacteriales > Mycobacteriaceae > Mycobacterium > Mycobacterium sp. NGS67. Next base: position 153,002 of record NZ_JCALCF010000009.1, on the reverse strand, counting down.
TGGGTGGGAGTCAGCGGGAGATAAACCCGGTTGCCGTGGTCGGCGAATTCGCGGGACTTCTCCTCCATCCCGGCGGCCAGCATGGCCTCGACGTCCTCCTCGGTCTCCAGACCGTGCTTGGCGGCGAAGTCGCGCACGTCCTGGGTGATCCGCATCGAGCAGAACTTCGGCCCGCACATGGAGCAGAAGTGCGCGGTCTTGGCGGGCTCGGCGGGCAGCGTCTCGTCGTGGTACTCCCGCGCGGTGTCGGGATCCAGCGACAGCGCGAACTGGTCGTTCCAGCGGAACTCGAAACGTGCTGTGCTCAAGGCGTTGTCGCGTTCCTGCGCGTGCGGGTGGCCCTTGGCCAGGTCGCCCGCGTGCGCGGCGATCTTGTAGGCGATCACCCCGTCCTTGACGTCCTTGCGGTCCGGCAGGCCGAGGTGCTCCTTGGGGGTGACGTAGCACAGCATCGCGGTGCCGGCCTGGGCGATGATGGCCGCGCCGATCGCCGAGGTGATGTGGTCGTAGGCGGGAGCGATGTCGGTGGCCAGCGGCCCCAGCGTGTAGAACGGCGCCTCCTCGCACCACTCTTCTTCCAGGCGAACGTTTTCCACGATCTTGTGCATCGGCACGTGCCCGGGGCCTTCGATCATCACCTGCACGCCATGGAATTTGGCGATCTTGGTCAACTCACCCAGGGTGCGCAACTCGGCGAACTGGGCGGCGTCGTTGGCGTCGGCGATGGAGCCGGGCCGCAGCCCGTCGCCGAGGGAGAAGGTGACGTCGTACTGCGCCAGGATGTCGCAGAGTTCCTCGAAGTTGGTGTACAGGAACGACTCCTGGTGGTGCGCCAGGCACCAGGCGGCCATGATCGACCCGCCGCGGGACACGATGCCGGTGACCCGCTTGGCGGTCAGCGGCACGTACCGGAGCAGCACCCCGGCGTGCACGGTCATGTAGTCCACGCCCTGCTCGCACTGCTCGATCACGGTGTCGCGGTACAGCTCCCAGGTCAGTTCGGTCGGGTCGCCCTTGACCTTCTCCAGCGCCTGGTAGATGGGCACGGTGCCGACCGGGACCGGCGAGTTGCGCATGATCCACTCGCGGGTCTCGTGGATGTTCTTGCCGGTGGACAGGTCCATGATGGTGTCCGCGCCCCAGCGGGTGGCCCACACCATCTTGTCGACCTCCTCGGCGATCGAGGACGTCACCGCCGAGTTGCCGATGTTCGCGTTGACCTTCACCGCGAACGCCTTGCCGATGATCATCGGCTCGCTCTCGGGATGGTTGTGGTTGGCCGGGATGATCGCCCGGCCGCGGGCGACCTCGTCGCGCACCAGTTCGGCGGGCATGCCTTCGCGGACGGCGATGAACGCCATCTCGGCGGTGATCTCGCCGGCCCGGGCGCGCTGCAGCTGGGTGCCGCGGTCGCGGATCACGCCGGGCCGCGGCGGCAGGCCGGCGGTCAGGTCGATGACGGCGTTGGTGTCGGTGTACGGCCCGGAGGTGTCGTAGAGGTCGAAATGGTCTCCGGTGGACAGGTGCACGCGGCGGAACGGCACCCGGGCTCCAGGGACCCCGTCCACTTCGCGGTAGGTCTTGCTGCTGCCGGCGATGGGACCGGTGGTCACAGACGGGTCGACGGTCTTGGAAAGAAGTTCGGTCATGGTGCATCTCCCTACGCCGGCATTACCCGGTCAGGTTCGTACGGTCGACGGCCCCAGCCGTCCTCTCAGCGCGTCGGGTTCGCGCTCCCGCGTGGATTTGATGGGCGTCTCCCACGCTAGCGCAGCGCGGGGCAGGCGTGCAGCGATGTCAGCCGTTCGGACCGTCGGCACCCGCAGCGCCGAGCACGGTTCCGCGGGTGCCGCCGGCACCGCCGGTGCCTGGGTCAGGGACATTAGCGCCCACCGTGTTGCCGGCCGCACCGCCTGCCCCGCCGTCGCCGCCGTTGCCGAACAGCCCCACCGCATTGCCGCCGTCGCCGCCGTCCCCACCGTCGCCACCACCCAACGCCCCGCCCGTGCCGCCGGGCCTGCCCGCACCGCCGGCCCCGCCGGCGCCCCAGATCGCTCCGCTATGGCCACCAGTGCCGCCGGCACCACCGGTGCCGCCAAGGAAGCCACCGGGGGCGCTGAATCCGCCGTCGCCGCCGGCCCCGCCGCCGCCGATCAATTTGGCGTCGCCGCCATATCCGCCCACGCCGCCCGAGCCGCCGCGCTGCACGCCGGCGCCGCCGTCGCCGCCGTTTCCGCCGGCGCCGCCGTTACCAACCAGTCCGCTCACGCCGCCGAATGCGCCGGCGCCGCCGTTTCCGCCGACGGTCGCAGTGGCGACGCCACCCAAACCCCCGGATCCACCGACGCCGCCGTCGCCGAAGAAGAAACCGGCGTTGCCGGCAGTCCCGCCACCGCCACCGCTGTTGCCGACACTGCTCGGCCCGGCCGCGTTTCCGCCAGTGCCACCCGCTCCACCGTTGCCGAATAGTCGGGCGTCGCCGCCCAGACCGCCGAACCCGCCGGGACCTGCGGTATTGCCGCCGCCACCAGTTCCACCGGTGCCGCCGGCCCCGCCGTTGCCATACAGCAGTCCGCCGGTTCCTCCGTTGCCGCCGGAGCCTCCCGATGCACCACCGGTCGGCAAGAAGCCGCCCGTTCCGCCGGCGCCGGCGTTACCGCCCGCGCCCCACAGTCCGGCGTTGCCGCCGTTGCCACCAAGCCCGCCGGGGCTGCCGGGAAATGCGGCCGTGCCACCGTTGCCGCCTTGACCGCCGTTGCCGAACAGCCAGCCGCCGGCACCGCCTTGGCCCCCAGTCCCACCGGGTCCGCCGAGGGCGCCGGTTCCGCCGTTGCCGATCAGTCCGGCCGCCCCGCCGGCGCCACCGGCCTGACCGACCGCAGTGCCCGCCGCGCCGCTGCCGCCGTTGCCCAGCAGAAAACCACCCGGCGCCCCGGCCGCACCAGGAGTAGCGGCGTTAGCGCCGTCGCCGATCAGTGGGCGCGCGAACAGCGCCAGCGTTGGGGCGTTGATCGCGCCCAGGATTGCCTGCTGGACGTTGGCGGCCTCGGCGCTTGCATACGCTGCGGCGCCTGTGCTCAACGTGGCGACGAACTGCTCGTGGAACACCGCGACCTGCGCGCTGAGCGCCTGGTATTGCTGGGCGTAGTCGCCGAACAGTGCCGCGATGACCGCCGACACCTCGTCGGCGCCGGCGGCCAGCACCGCTGTGGTGCGTGCCGCCGCGACTGCGTTGGCTTCGCTTAGCGCCGAGCCGATACCTGCGAAGTCTGAGGCTGCCGACGAAAGCATCTCGGGAGCGGCGATCACAAACGACATCTGGGAACTCCTCACCGATTACGGTGCGGAAATCGTCGCTGCCGAACCCATAGCGGCGCATGGGGCATCGGCCCCAATATCCGACAAACGCGTCAGGCGTCCTCGAGTGCCTCGCCTAGTTCCTGGAGGAGCTGATTGTGGTGATTGCTGGCTAATAGGTGTCCGGCGGTGATCACCAGCGCGACGGGCCACTCGATCAGTTCGAAGGCCGCCAGCGCGGCGATACCGCCGTAATACGCCAGCTGTTCGGGCGGCGGGATCTGCAGCCTGCCCACCACCGGTAGGTTGACGGCGAACGTCTGTCCCTGCCGGATCTGCGCCACCGCCTCGCGCTGCGAGGTAGCGCGGCGATCTCTCTTTTCGGCCATCATTTGCCTTTCGGTAACTGAAGGTTTGCCGTTGAGCCCGATCGTGCGGTCACCGTCGGGATTATGACGACGACAGATGTCTTGCGCGACCCGTTAGCTTCGTCGTTCGGCCGGTTGCTGCGCGGACCGTTGACAGAGTTGTACGCGCTGTTGTGGCGGGCGGGGGTGCTGGAAGTTGTCGATCGGCATCAAGCTCCTCGCCAGTTGTCGGTGAATGCCTCGCGCAACGAGTTGCGGGTGGCAGCGGACCCGAACGCCGATCACGATTTTTCATCATCCGGCACCTGGGCGACCGGCTGACGACAGCCGAATCAATTAGTGCTGCGCAGGTTGGTGCTGCCGGCACGCCGGCCGGTCGCCTTCTTGACCGGGGCCTTCCGCGCCGTCTTCGCCGGCGGCTTGGGCGTCGACTTCGCCGGCTTTTCCGGCGGCTCGTCGGGCACCGAGGCGAGCTTCGCCGGCGTCGGCACCACCGGCTGCTCGGGTGCGTCGCCGAGCTTGCGCAGCAACAGTGCCCCGCCCCCGATCGCCAACAGGATCGGCCATTCGACCAGACCCGCGGCACCGATGGCACCGAGGGCCAGCGCGGCCGCGGGTGTCGACTTGCTGCCGGCGCTGATGCCTTGCTGAATCCCGTCGGCGGCTCCCTTGACCCCGCCGACGATGCCGTTGACCGCCGCGCCGCCGACGGCGCCGGCGGCGGCCGTGGTCGCGGACGCGGCGCGACTCACCGATCGACCCACAGTGCGGAAAGCTCCGTCGACGACACCCATGATGACTCCCTGGCTCGGCTGTTGAAGTGTGTATACCCCGCGCCCGCGTAGTTCACCAGAATCAGCAATGGAATTCACAGCAATCTTGGAGGCTGCGCCGCTCACCGGCGTAGGTCAACGAGCACCGGCGCGTGGTCGCTGGGCGCCTTGCCCTTGCGCTCTTCGCGGACGATCTGTGCGTCCACCACCCGCTCAGCCAGTGCCGGGGAGCCCAGGATGAAGTCGATGCGCATGCCCTGCTTCTTCGGGAACCGCAACTGCGTGTAGTCCCAGTACGTGTAGACCCCCGGCCCAGGGGTGAAAGGCCTTACCACATCGGTGAATTGGGCGTCGACGATGGCGTCGAACGCGTTGCGCTCGGGCTCGGAGACGTGCGTGCAGCCCCGGTAGAAATCGGTGCTCCACACGTCCTCGTCGGTGGGTGCGATGTTCCAGTCACCGACCAGGGCGATCGGCGCGGACGGTTCGTCTCGCAGCCAACCTTCGGCCGTATTGCGCAGCGCGGCAAGCCAATCCAACTTGTAGGTGTAGTGCGGGTCGTGCAGGGTACGGCCGTTGGGGACGTACAGGCTCCACACCCGCACGCCGCCGCACGTGGCGCCGATGGCGCGAGCTTCCGCTGCTGCGGCCACGTCGGGCTTGCTGCTCCAGCTGGGCTGGCCCTCGAAGCCGACCTGCACGTCGTCCAGTCCGACCCGCGACACGATCGCCACGCCGTTCCACTGGTTGAAGCCGACATGCGCCACCTCGTAACCGATCTCGTAGAACGGCAGCGCCGGAAACTGGGTGTCCGAGCACTTGGTCTCCTGCATGGCCAGCACGTCGACCTCGGCGCGGGCGAGCCAGTCGAGGACCCGATCCAGCCGGGAGCGAATGGAGTTGACGTTCCAGGTGGCCAGGCGCAGTCGCGCAGTGGTGCCGTTCGGCATGGCAGGTCTCCTAGTTCTGGGCTGGGCGGAAGTATCGACGACGGTGGTGCAGCCGGAAACCCTGCGCCTCGGCCGGTGCGGTCGGTTCACTGTCCGGCACGCACCGGTAGGCCCGGTCCTCGGCCCGGACCAGGATCTGTTCGGTGCGTTCGGTGACCCAGCCCGGCGGCGGTGACAGCAACCGGTCGGCGATGGCCAGTCGCGGGGTGAGGCGCCGGCGGCGGTACCACTCGAGGATCTCCGGGATGGAGTTCTCGTGTGCCGAAACATCAAGGGGTGCCGCAGAGTTGGTCGCCAGATCGATCCCGTCGCCGGCGCGCAGCAGCCAGCCGTCCAGCCAGGTCTGCTCGGCGCCGGGCCGCTCCGCGGCAGCGGTACGTTCCAGCGCGCGGATGTCGGCGGTGCGCACCGGGGCGTCGGTCAGTACCCGCATCGCCACCACGTCGTCGGGTGAGACCTCGACCAGCGCACCGGTTTTGGTGCGCAACCGCAACGTCGGGCCGACCGCCACCAGGTGCCCGATGGCGTCGGTCAGCGGCGGGACCGATCCGGGTGGCCGACGGTAGCGAAGCGCCACCCGTGTTCCCAGGCCCGGCCACGACACCATCAGTGACCGAACGGGTCGGGCCCCTCGCCGGGCAGCCACGACAATCCCGGCACCCCCCAACCGTGCGACTTGACCGCGCGTTTGGCGGCCCGTGCGTGCCGGCCGACGAGGCGGTCCAGGTAGAGGAATCCGTCCAGATGCCCGGTCTCGTGCTGCAGCATCCGCGCGAACAATCCGGTGCCCTCGACGCTGACCGGTTTGCCCTCGCCGTCCAGACCGGTGACCCGTGCCCAGTCCGCGCGTCCGGTCGGGAAGGACTCACCCGGCACCGAGAGACAGCCCTCGTCGTCGTCGTGGCCGGCCGACGGCATCGTCTCGGGTATCTCCGAGGTCTCCAGCACCGGGTTCACGATCACCCCACGCCGGCGCTGGGTCAGCCCACGGTCATCAGAACAGTCGTAGACGAAGACCCGCAGTCCGTGGCCGATCTGATTGGCGGCCAGCCCGACACCGTGAGCGGCGTCCATCGTGTCGTACATGGTCTTGATCAGTTCGGGCAGCTCGGCCGGCAGCGATCCGTCGGGTCCGACCGGAATTGGCGTCGTCGGATTGTGCAGGACCGGATCTCCCACGATGCGAATGGGTACGACTGCCATGGTCGGCTAGCTTAGGCCCGCCGACGATGCGGCCCGGAACGGGCCGAGGAGAAGGGGGGCGATTCTGCCACGGGTGTGCGCCCTGTCGACTCCGTCACAGGGTGTGACCAGCATCGGGACCTGTCGATCCGCAGCAATTCGGCCGACGCGCGGGTGTGGATTCCGGCGCAACACTTTGCGGCGTGGTTCAATATTCGCGCACGACATTGCCCCTATGTAGGTCAAAGTCATTCGAGCAATCGAGCATTCGCCGGAAGGGTCCAGGGGAAGCAATATGGACAGCGCCATGGCGCGGGCACATCGAGCGGGGGACGACTCGGAGATCGCCGACGGGCTGACCCGGCGCGAGCACGACATCTTGGCTTTCGAGCGTCAGTGGTGGAAGTTCGCCGGGGTGAAGGAAGACGCCATCAGAGAGCTGTTCTCGATGTCGGCGACGCGCTACTACCAGGTGCTCAACGCGCTGGTGGACCGGCCCGAAGCGCTGGCCGCCGACCCGATGTTGGTGAAGCGGTTGCGGCGGTTGCGCGCCAGCCGTCAGAAGGCCCGGGCCGCGCGGCGGCTGGGCTTCGAGGTGACCTGACCGTTTTGCGGTTCCTGGCCGTCCGCTGGTTACAGTGGCTTCGATGAACGAGCGCGTACCCGACTCTTCGGGGCTTCCCCTGCGGGCCATGGTGATGGTGTTGCTCTTCCTGGGTGTCATCTTCCTGTTGCTCGGTTGGCAGGCTCTGGATTCGTCGGGCAAGGCCGAGGAGGAGTCGTCGTCGGTCACCACCATGTCCAACCCCGTGGCGCCGTCGTCGACCAGCGCGAAGCCGGCCGCCAACGACGCCGAGGTGCGGGTGTACAACATCTCGGGCAAGGAGGGCGTCGCCGCACGGACGGGGGATGAGCTCAAAGCGGCCGGTTTCAAAGTGGCCGACGTCACCAACTTCACCGCCGCCGATGTCGCAGTGACGACCGTCTACTACGGCGAAGAGAGCGAAAAGGCGACCGCTGACGCCGTGGGCAAGAAGTTGGCGGCGCCGGTGGAAAAGCGCACGCCCGAACTTTCCGAGCTGCCGCCGGGCGTCATCGTTTTGGTGACGGGTTGAGGCTGAGTTCGGATCATTGCCAGGCTAGGCTCACGGCTATGCCTAAGCTCGCCGGTCCCACAGTCGCCATGTCAGTCCTGTCCGCGGCCGCATGCGTCGCGCTGGTAAGCGCGTGCTCGTCGCCCCAGCAACCGTCGACGACACCCGGTACCACCCCGTCGGTCTGGACCGGATCCCCCGCGCCGTCGACCTCCGGGCATGCCGAGTCGGCGCCGGCCACCTCCGAGGCGCCGCCGTCCGGGCAGACCATCACCACCGTGCTCAAAGGCCCCACCGGCGCGGAGATCGCCACCGCTAAATTCGACTTCGCCAACGGCTATGCGACCGTGACGGTCACGGCCACCAGCAGCAGTGGACTCGCACCGGGCTTTCATGGCATGCACATTCACAAAGTCGGCAAGTGCGAGGCGAATTCGCAAGCCCCCGACGGCGGGGAAACCGGCGACTTCATGTCTGCCGGCGGGCACTTTTCGGCGCCCGGCTCGACCGGCCACGCCAGCGGGGACCTGACGTCGCTGCAGGTACGCAAGAACGGCGCGGCGATGCTGGTGACCACCACGGACGGCTTCACCATGGACGACCTGCTCGCCGGCAGCAAGACGTCGATCATCATCCACGAGGGTCCGGACAACTTCATGAACATCCCGAACCGCTACCAGGTCAACGGCCAACCGGGTCCCGACGAGACCACGATGAAAACCGGTGACGCCGGCAAGCGGGTTGCGTGCGGTGTCATCGGAGCCGGCTAGCCTGCCTCGCAGCCGGGCGCGCAACCGGATCGACTTCGCCCGTTCGCCCCGGCCCACGGTGGGCGTGGAATGGGAGTTCGCCCTCGTCGACGCCGAGACCCGGGATCTGAGCAACGAGGCCACCGCGGTGATCGCCGAAATCGGCGAAAACCCGCGCGTGCACAAGGAATTGCTGCGCAACACCGTCGAGATCGTCAGCGGCATCTGTGAAAACGCCCCCGCGGCAATGCAGGATCTGCGCGAGACGCTGGGTCCGGCGCGGCGCATCGTGCGCGACCGCGGGATGGAGTTGTTCTGCGCGGGCACCCATCCTTTCGCGCAGTGGTCGAGTCAGAAGCTCACCGACGCACCGCGTTACGCCGAGCTGATCAAGCGCACCCAATGGTGGGGGCGGCAGATGCTGATCTGGGGTGTGCATGTGCACGTGGGGATTTCGTCGCCGAACAAGGTGATGCCGATCATCTCGTCGCTGCTCAACCAGTACCCGCATCTGCTGGCGTTGTCGGCGTCGTCGCCGTGGTGGGGCGGCGTGGACACCGGGTACGCGAGCAACCGGTCGATGATGTTCCAGCAGTTGCCGACCGCGGGGTTGCCGTTCCAATTCCAGACCTGGAAAGAGTTCGAAGGCTTCGTCTACGACCAGAAGAAGACCGGCATCATCGACCACGTCGACGAAGTCCGTTGGGACATAAGGCCTTCCCCGCACCTGGGGACCATCGAGGTGCGCATCTGCGACGGCGTGTCCAACCTGCGCGAGTTGGGCGCACTGGTCGCGCTGACGCACTGCCTGATCGTCGATTTGGACCGCCGCCTGGAGGCCGACGAGCCGTTGGCGAGCATGCCGCCCTGGCACGTCCAGGAGAACAAGTGGCGCGCGGCCCGGTACGGCCTGGACGCGGTGATCATCCTGGATGCCGACAGCAACGAACGGCTGGTCACCGAAGACCTCGACGACGTGCTGACCCGTCTCGAACCGATCGCCAGGTCACTGCGTTGCACCGAAGAGTTGGCCGCGGTGGCCGACATCCCGCGCCTCGGCGCGTCGTATCAGCGACAGCGGCGGGTGGCCGAAGAGCACGACGGTGACCTGCGCTCGGTGGTCGACGCCCTGGTGGCGGAACTGGAGATCTAGTCTCCGGCGGTGGCCGGCCGGGACTCGCACGTTCGCCGAGCGTGTCGCTGCTGCGAAATTTCGGCCTGATTTTGACAGTGGTTACACGTTGGGCGACCGGGAACGGCGTCGGCCTATGCTGAGGTGGGGGTGAGGCGCGATGGATCGTGAGCCGGTCGAGATGCCGATGTTTCCGCTCGAGTCGGCCTTGCTACCGGACGAGATCCTGCCGCTGCGCATCTTCGAGCCGAGGTACTCCGCGCTGGTACGTGACTGCATGGAAAGTGAGAATCCCCGCTTCGGCGTGGTGCTGATCTCCCGCGGCCGCGAGGTCGGTGGCGGCGATGCGCGCAGCGACATCGGGACCCTGGCCAGGATCACCGATTACGTGGCCGGCGGTTCGGGCCGGTACGCATTGCGCTGCCGGATCGGGGAACGGATCCGGGTGCGCGAGTGGCTGCCCGATGATCCGTATCCCCGTGCCCGCGTAGAGATTTGGCCCGACGAACCGGGGCTGCCGGTGACCGCCGCGCAGGTCCGGGACATCGAGGACCGGGTGCTGGCGCTGTTCGATCGGGTGGCCGCGGCGCGGGGAGTGCAGGTGCCGGACCGCGACGAGCTGTTCGACTACCCCGGCGACGCGCCACGAGACAACGCAAAGCTGTTGTACGCGTTGGCGGCTCGCGTCCCGATGGGTCCGGCCGACCGGTACGCGGTGTTGGCCGCGCCCTCGGGCGCCGATCGGTTGGCCGCGCTGCTGGAAGCGGTGGACTCGGTGACCGCGATGATCGAGTTCCAGCTGTCGGAGTGACGGCGCGAAATCGGGCTAGCCGGCCTCGGCGAACGCGCGCAGCGATTCCACCTGCAGCGGGTCCAGCGACGGACGCACATTTTCGCGCGCGGCGGCCAGGTCGGCGGCGGTGACGTCGGCGGCGTCGATGGAGCGTCGCATCGCGGTCAGAGCGGCTTCGCGCAACAGGGCCACGCAGTCGGCGGCGCTGTACCCGTCCAGTTCGGCGGCCACCGCGTCCAGGTCGACGTCGGAGCTCAGCGGGACCGATTTGCCTGCGGTGCGCAGGATTTCGCGGCGGGCCTCGGCGTCGGGCGGTTCGACGAACACCCGCCGCTCCAGCCGCCCGGGCCGCAGCAGTGCCGGGTCGATCAGGTCCGGACGGTTGGTTGCGCCCAGCACGACGACGTCGCGCAACGGGTCGATGCCGTCCAGCTCGGTCAGCAGCGCGGCCACCACCCGGTCGGTGACGCCGGAGTCGAAGCTCTGACCGCGCCGCGGTGCCAGCGCGTCCACCTCGTCGAGGAACACCAGCGACGGCGCGGAATCCCTTGCCTTACGGAATAATTCGCGGACCGCCTTCTCCGACGACCCCACCCATTTGTCCATCAGCTCGGACCCCTTGACCGCGTGCACGCTGAGCTGCCCGGTGCTGGCCAGCGCGCGCACCACGAACGTCTTGCCGCAACCCGGGGGACCGTACAGCAACACCCCGCGCGGCGGGTCCACGCCCAGCCGGGCAAAGGTGTCCGGGTGCTGCAACGGCCACAGCACCGCTTCGGTCAATGCCTGCTTGGCCTCTGCCATGTCGCCCACGTCGGCGAGCGTCACGCTGCCGACGCTCACTTCCTCGCTTGCCGAGCGGGACAGCGGGCGGATGACGGTCAGCGCCCCGAGCAGGTCCTGCTGGCTCAACTTCGGTGGCGCGCCGTCGGCGCTGGCCCGCGCCGCCGCCCGCAGTGCCGCCTCGCGCGTCAGTGCGGCCAGGTCGGCCACCACGAAACCCGGTGTGCGGCTGGCGATCTCGTCACAGTCGAGGTCACCGGTGGGCACCTCTTTGAGCAGTGCTTCCAGCAGTGCTTTGCGGGTGCCGGTGTCGGGCAGCGGCAGACTCAGCTCGCGGTCGCACAGTTCCGGCGAGCGCAGCCGCGGGTCCACCTGGTCGGGGCGCGCGGAGGTGGCGATCAACGCGACGCCGTCGGTGGCCACCGCGGTGCGCAGCTCGGCCAGGATCAGCGCGGCCACCGGCTCGGCCGTCTCCGGCAGCAACGCATCGACGTCGGTGATCAGCAGCACGCCGCCGCCGTCGCGCACTGCCGTCACCGCCGCAGCGACCGACTGCAACCGGTCCTGGGCCGCCAGGGCGCCGACCTCCGGGCCGTCCACTTCCACCAGCCGCCGGCCGGCGCACACCGCGCGCACCAGCGTCACCTTGCCCACGCCGGCCGGTCCGGACACCAGCACACCCAGATTGGTGCCCGCGCCCAGGGTCTTGAGCAGGTGCGGCTCGTCGAGGGCCAATTTGAGCCATTCGGTCAGCTTGGCGGCCTGGGGCTGGGCGCCCTTGAGCTCCTCGACCTGGATATCCGGGCCGACCACCGTGGCCGGTTCCACCCCCGATGCGCGGTGCGCCTGCAGCGTCCCCCAGGTGACCAACGTGTTGGGCTGGACGCTGACCGGCCCGTCCGGGTCGACGCCGGTGACGGTCAGCAGCTCGGAGGTCCAGCTGATCCCGACCGAGGAGGCCAGTGCCTGGGTGGCCGCCGAGGTCGAGGTGCCCGGGCCCAGGTCCCGCGGCAACAGCGATACCGCGTCTCCGACCGTCATCACCTTGCCCAGCAGGGCTTGGCGCAGCGTCGCCGACGACAGCGACTGGGTGGCCAGTGTCGAACCGCTCAGCGTCACGGTCCGGGCGCCGTAGACGACGACCGCGCCGACGATCACCTCGATGCCCTCGCGCAGCCCGGCATTGGACAGCGTGACGTCGTCGAGCAGCACGGTGCCGACGGGAATGTCGCCGGAGGCCATGCCCGCGACGGCCGCGGTGGTCCGGGATCCGGTCAGCGACACCGCATCCCATTCTCGGATGCCCAGCGCGGCGATCGCGCTGGGATGCAACCGGACCACGCCGCGGCGCGAGTCGACAGCAGCCGTGTTCAGCCGCGCCGTGAGCGCGAGCTGCGTCCTGGGACTGTTCAACTCACCTGCCCGGCTTGCGCAACCCGAGCCGCGCCATCGACCGGCGGTTCGGCTGTGCCCGGCGGGTCGCACGCTGCGCCGCCCGCCACTGCTTGGGTTTGTCGTCCCAGACCTCGGGGTGTTTGGCCAGCCAGCGCTTGCTGCGCACCGCGAACGGGATGTGGCACACGTAGGAGACGATGATCACCCAGATCAGGATGTAGGGGAACACCACCGCGGCCGCCGCGACCAGCGCCACCACCGCCAGCACCAGCACCGCCTGATTCGGCGAGACGGCGAAGGTGTGCACCTTCTTCATCGGGATCGCGCTGACCATCAGCAGCGACGTCCCGGTGATCCAGGCGGCCAGCACCCACTGGTTGGACCACCAGCCGTCATGTTCGAACTGCAGCTTGAGGCCGATGGTGCCGATCATGGACACCGCGCCCGCCGGTGCCGGCATGCCGACGAAGAATTCCTTCGCATAGGGGGGCAGGGTGCCGTCGTCCAACTGCGCGTTGTAGCGCGCCAGGCGCAGCACCACGCACACCGCGTAGAGCAGCACCACCGGCCACCCGATCGGGAACTTCGCCAGCAGCGTCACGTAGACCACCAGTGCGGGCGCCACCCCGAAATTCACCGCGTCGGCCAGCGAGTCGATCTCCGCGCCCATCCGGGATTGAGCGTCCAAGATGCGGGCCACCCGGCCGTCCAGGGCGTCGAGGATGGCGGCCACCGCGATAAGGGCCATCGCCGGTATCGGGTTGTCGTCGAGGGCGAACTTGATGGAGGTCAGGCCCGCGCAGATGGACAGCACCGTCATCGCGCTGGGCAGCAGATGCAGGGCTTCGCTGCGCCGGACGCGGGGCTTGATCATGCCAGCACAGCCAGCACGGTCTCGCCGCCGGTGGCGCGCTGGCCGACCCGCACCAGCGGTTCGGCGCCCGGCGGCAGATAGGTGTCCAGCCGCGAGCCGAACCGGATGAGCCCATAGGTCTCGCCGATATCGAGTTTGTCGCCGACGTGGGCGTTGCACACGATGCGCCGCGCGACCAGCCCGGCGATCTGCACCACCACGATCTCGGCGCCCTGGGCCGTGCGAATCCGCACGCTGGTGCGTTCGTTGGCCTCGCTGGCCTCGGGGAGATCCGCGGACAGGAACCGTCCGGGGCGGTGCTGGACGGCGATCACCTCACCGCTGATCGGGACCCGTTGCACGTGCACGTCCAGGATGGACAGGAAGATGCTGACCCGCGGCAGCGGAGTGTCACCCATGCTCAGTTCGGCGGGCGGGAGGGCGTGCTCGACCAGGGCGACCGTGCCGTCGGCGGGTGCGACGACGACACCGTCCCGGGTCGGTGGCACCCGGGACGGGTGCCGGAAGAAGCCCGCGCAGGCCCCGGCCGCCAGCAGCCCCGTGCGGCGCAGCCACCGGTGCCGGTATCCGGACGCCGCCACGGCCAGCCCGGTCGCGACGAACGGCAGCCCGGCGGGGTGGATCGGCGGAATGGTGTCGCGCACCAACTCGAGCAGGTGTGCGGGACCGTCGGCGGAGCCAGGGCGTCTTGCCACGCGGGTCATCTTACGGAAGGGCGCGCGGGCATCGCGGTTCGTTCGGCTCCGGAACGGGAACGCTTTGAATTCACGAGCCTTCTTCGAGGAGTCCCCCTGATTTCGACGGATGATCCGCGCGCGTCCCGATTGCACCGCGCGAAGGTCGGTGTCACCGCAACGTTCATCGCGCACGCTGTGGTGTTCTCGTCGTGGGCTGCGCACATCCCGCAGGTCAAGCACGATCTGGGGCTCTCCGACGCGGCGCTGGGCACTGCCCTGTTCGGTGCGCCGCTGGGTTCGGTGCTGGCCACGGTGTTCAGCCATTGGGCGTTGCCCCGGTGGGGCAGCCAGCGGTTGGTGCCGGTGATGGTGGTCGGCTACGCGCTGGCCGGCATGACGGTGGGGCTGGCGACGTCCGGGCCGTGGTTGTTCGTGACGCTGGCGCTGTGGGGGACCTTCCAGGGCGGGCTGGACGTCGCAATGAACACCCAGGCCGGGACGGTGGAGCGGCTGGCGCGCGCGCCGATCATGTCCCGCTTCCACGGGATGTGGAGTGTCGGCGCGCTGCTGGGAGCGGTGATCGGCGCGTTCTGCGTCAGCGCCGGTATCGGTTTGGGTCCGCAGCTGATCGTGCTGGGACTGGCCGTGCTGCTGGTGGTGGGACCGTTCACGCGTCGCCTCTTCCCCGACGCGGCCGTCGTCGCCTGCCAGGACGGCCAGCAACCCCGCCGGGCGCGGCTCACCAAGACCGTGGCGCTGCTTGCGGCGGTGGCGTTCGCGTCCTTCCTGTGCGAGGGCGCCGCCACCGACTGGTCAGCCAACTACCTGCACGACGTCGTGGGCGCCGGTCCCGGCTTGTCGGCGCTGAGCTACGCGGCCTACACGTTGGCGATGGTGGTGATGCGGTTGGGCGCCCTCCGGTTGCATTCGCGGCTCCCGGCCCGGCGGTTGCTGCCGGCGCTGGCCGTGTTCGCCGCGCTCGCCATGTGCGTGACGCTGGCGACGGCCGACCCGGTGATCAGCGTGCTGGGCTTCGCCTGCCTGGGTGCCGGGGTGGCGTTGTTGGTGCCGACGGCGTTGAGCGCGGCCTATTCGGCCGGCAACGGCGGGTCGGCGATCGCACTGGTGGCCGCGACCGGGTGGGTGGGCAACCTGCTGGGGCCGCCGTTGATCGGGCATCTGGCGCAGTGGTGGGGGTTGTCGGCTGCGCTGGTCACCATTCCGGTCGTGCTGACGGTGGCCGCGCTGGCGATCGCCGGGACCACGGCCTTCCAGGTCGCCGACGAGTTCCACCGGGACCCGGTCGGCTCGACGGCCTAACTCAGATCCCAGACCTGCACTTCGGTGCCGGCAGGCACTTCGACCACGTCCTCCGGGATGTCCAGCAGGCCGTTGGCCGTGGCCAGCCAGCGCAGGTGGTGCGAGGCCGGCGGACCGTAACTGGTGACCTGCGCGCCCTCCAGCACCGCGCGCCGGAATTGGCGTTTGCCGCGCGGTGAGGTGACGGTCTCGGTGAGGACCGCGGCGCGGCGCGGGCGAAGCGGATCCGGTAAGCCCGTCGCCGCGCGCAACGCCGGCCGGATGAACACCTCGAACGACACCAGCGCGCTGACCGGGTTGCCGGGCAGCGTGACGATCGTGGTGCCGGCCACCCGCCCGGCACCCTGCGGCATGCCGGGCTGCATCGCCACCTTGACGAACTCGACACCCTGGTCGCCGTCGCGCCCGAACGCGTCCTTGACCACCTCGTAGGCGCCGGCGCTGACACCGCCGCTGGTGACGATCAGATCGGCGTTCCCGGCGTGGCGATCCAGCACCGCACTGAACTGCGCGACGTCGTCGCCGGCGGTCTCGGTGCTGACCACGTCGGCGCCGGCCTCCCGCACGGCGGCGGCCAGCATGACCGCGTTCGACTCGTAGATCTGTCCGGGTTGCAGGGCAGCACCGGGCGGCACCAACTCCGACCCGGTGGAGATCACCAGCACCCGTTGCCGCGGCGTCACCGTCACTTCGGCCAGTCCCAGCGCCGCCACCAGACCGAGCGCGGCCGGGGTCACCACCTGGCCGGCCTGCAGCACGGTGGTTCCGGCGGCGACGTCTTCGCCGGCGCGGCGGATGTGTCTGCCGGGTGTGGCGGGCCGCCGGATCTGCACCGATGCGACGCCGCCGTCGGTGTCCTCGACCGGCACGATGCCCGTCGCTCCGGCGGGCAGCGGTGCCCCGGTCATGATCCGGTGCGCGGTGCCGGGCCCCAGCACCAACGCGTCGGTGCGCCCGGCCGGGATGTCCTCGGCGACCGGCAGCGCCACCGGATGTTCAGATGTCGCGGTGGCAGTGTCTTCGGCCCGCACCGCGTAGCCGTCCATGGCGGAGTTGTCGAACACCGGCAGCGACAGCGGCGCCACCACGTCGGCGGCCAGCACCAGCCCCAGCGCGTCGGCTAGCGGAACCGAGACCGCGGGTCGGGGCCGGATCAGCTCCGCCACGATGCGTTGATGTTCGGTGACCGAGCGCATTTCAGACCGGGAACGTGACACCGGTGAGCTCTTCGGAGACCGCCCAGAGCCGGCGCTGCAGATCCTGGTCGTGGGACTGGGCGCTGGACTGGACGAGCTTCGGGTGGCCGCGCTGCTCGGCGAAGCCGGCCGGGCCGTAGTACTGCCCACCCTCGACCGCCGGGTCGGTGGCGGCCCGCAGCGTCGGCAGTGCGCCGTTCTCGGCGCTCTGGAACAACACCGGACCCAGGACCAGCAGCGGCTGCAGATACCACGGGACGTTGCGGGCCAGCTCGGTCGCCGACCCGCCGGGGTGTGCCGCGACCGCTACGGTCGGCACCGACGCCGCGGCCAGCCGGCGTTGCAGTTCGTAGGTGAACAGCAGGTTGGCCAGCTTGGACTGTCCGTAGGCGCCGACGCGGCTGTAGCTGCGTTCCCACTGCAGGTCGTCGAAATGGATCGCCGCCCGCATCCGGTGACCGAGGCTGCTGACCGTCACCACCCGGGAACCGCGCACCGACAGCAGGTGGTCGAGCAGCAGTCCGGTGAACGCGAAGTGCCCGAGGTGGTTGGTGCCGAACTGCAGCTCGAAACCGTCGGCGGTGACTCCTTTGGGTGTCCACATCACCCCGGCGTTGTTGATCAGCAGGTCGATCCGCGGGTAGCTGTCCCGCAACTTCCCGGCGGACCGGCGCACCGAGTCCAGTGAGGCGAGGTCGAGTTCGGCCAGCGTGACGTCCGCCCCGGGATTGCCGGCCACGATGCCGGCCAGCGCGGCGTTGCCCTTCTCCAGGTTGCGTACCGCCAGCACCACGTGCGCGCCGCGGGACGCGAGTGCCGCGGCGGTGTGGTAGCCCAGACCGGTATTGGCGCCGGTGACGACGACGGTGCGCCCGGTCTGGTCGGGGATGTCGGCGGCGGCCCAGTTGCGGTCGTTGTTGCCGTCGGAAGCCATGGCCCCGAACATACCCAGACCGACATCGAGTCCGAGACGCGACCGCCCGTCATTTTCTTGCACTCGGCATAGGCGAGTGCTAAGAATGACGTTGGCACTCGCGACCGGCGAGTGCTAGGTCGGGACGGTGAGGCCAGGGGTCCGCGTCAGCGGGGAGCAACCCCAGCCGTCCGTCGCGGGCACTGCGCCCGGCCCGAACGTAGCCATCCCCAATCCGGAGGAATCACTTCGCAATGGCCAAGACAATTGCGTATGACGAAGAGGCCCGTCGCGGCCTCGAGCGGGGCCTGAACAGCCTCGCCGACGCGGTAAAGGTGACGTTGGGCCCCAAGGGCCGCAACGTCGTCCTGGAGAAGAAGTGGGGCGCTCCCACGATCACCAACGATGGTGTGTCCATCGCCAAGGAGATCGAGCTGGAGGACCCGTACGAGAAGATCGGCGCCGAGCTGGTCAAGGAAGTCGCCAAGAAGACCGACGACGTCGCCGGTGACGGCACCACCACGGCCACCGTGCTGGCGCAGGCGCTGGTCAAGGAGGGCCTGCGCAACGTTGCCGCCGGCGCCAACCCGCTGGGTCTGAAGCGCGGCATCGAGAAGGCCGTCGAGAAGGTCACCCAGACCCTGCTCGACTCAGCCAAGGACGTCGAGACCAAGGAGCAGATCGCGGCCACCGCGGGCATCTCCGCGGGCGACCAGTCGATCGGCGACCTGATCGCCGAGGCGATGGACAAGGTCGGCAACGAGGGCGTCATCACCGTCGAGGAGTCCAACACCTTCGGCCTGCAGCTCGAGCTCACCGAGGGCATGCGGTTCGACAAGGGCTACATCTCGGGCTACTTCGTCACCGACGCCGAGCGTCAGGAAGCGGTCCTGGAGGACCCCTACATCCTGCTGGTTTCCAGCAAGGTCTCAACCGTCAAGGACCTGCTTCCGTTGCTGGAGAAGGTGATCCAGGGCGGCAAGCCGCTGCTGATCATCGCCGAGGACGTCGAGGGCGAGGCGCTGTCCACCCTGGTCGTCAACAAGATCCGTGGCACCTTCAAGTCCGTCGCCGTCAAGGCCCCGGGCTTCGGTGACCGCCGCAAGGCGATGCTGCAGGACATGGCCATCCTCACCGGTGGTCAGGTCATCAGCGAAGAGGTCGGCCTGAACCTGGAGAACGCCGACATCTCGCTGCTGGGCAAGGCCCGCAAGGTCGTCATCACCAAGGACGAGACCACCATCGTCGAGGGCGCCGGTGACTCCGACGCCATCGCCGGCCGGGTGGCCCAGATCCGCGCCGAGATCGAGAACAGCGACTCCGACTACGACCGGGAGAAGCTGCAGGAGCGCCTGGCCAAGCTGGCCGGCGGTGTTGCGGTGATCAAGGCCGGGGCTGCCACCGAGGTGGAGCTCAAGGAGCGCAAGCACCGCATCGAGGACGCCGTCCGCAACGCCAAGGCGGCCGTCGAGGAGGGCATCGTCGCCGGCGGTGGCGTGGCCCTGCTGCAGGCGGCTCCGGCCCTGGCCGAGCTGGACCTCAAGGGTGACGAGGCGACCGGTGCCAACATCGTGCGCGTCGCGCTCGAGGCTCCGCTGAAGCAGATCGCTTTCAACTCCGGGCTGGAGCCCGGTGTGGTGGCCGAGAAGGTCCGCAACTCCGACGCCGGGACCGGCCTGAACGCCGCCACCGGTGAGTACGAGGACCTGCTCAAGGCCGGCGTCGCCGACCCGGTCAAGGTGACCCGTTCCGCGCTGCAGAACGCGGCGTCCATCGCGGGTCTGTTCCTGACCACCGAGGCCGTCGTCGCCGACAAGCCGGAGAAGGCGGCCGCTCCGGCGGGCGACCCGACCGGTGGCATGGGCGGTATGGACTTCTAGTCCTGGGTACGAGAAAGCCCGGCTCCCACGGTGGAGCCGGGCTTTTTCGTGGGAACCGTTGGCGCGCAGACTAATTCGCCGGTTCCGGGCGCGCGACGCGAGGTTCGATCGGGAACGACGTCCGGCCGTCTTCAACCCGCGACGCTGGAGCCGTTTGCAGGCCGAGGTTTCGGGTATCTGCACCGCCCATAGTGACATTCACCGGAATGCCGGGCAGTGACCAGGAGTGACGATGGCCGACAGTCGCGGACCCAAGGAGACCATCAAAGACGTCGTCGACGATGTCAAAGAAAAGGTCAAGGAGGTCGCCGGTTTGGCGGGGCAGCCGCCCGACTATGTACCCGGCGCGCCCGGTGCCCAGGAGCCGTCGTTAAACGAACCGACCGACCCTCGCGACCCGTTGCCGCCGAAGCCCGATCAGGCCTCGCCGACGCTGGCCACCGGCACCGGCACTCCTGTGGCAGGCCCACCGACGGCGCGCGGACAACAAGGGGAGTACCTCACCACCGCCCAAGGGGCGCGGTTGTCCAACACCGATCACGCGCTGAAGGCGGGTCCACGCGGGCCGACGCTCCTGCAGGATCACCATTTGCGCGAGAAGATCATGCACTTCGACCACGAGCGCATCCCGGAACGAGTGGTGCATGCGCGCGGCTCGGCCGCGCACGGCGTGTTCCGTGCCAACGGCGCAGCCGAACAGATTTGCAGAGCGCACTTCCTCAAATCCGGCGTCGAGACCGACATCTTCATCCGCTTCTCCACCGTCACCGGATCGCTCGGCGCACCTGACACCCTGCGCGATACCCGCGGGTTCGCGATCAAGTTCTACACCGGCGAGGGCACCTGGGATCTGGTCGGCAACAACATCCCGGTGTTCTTCATTCAGGAAGGGATCAAGTTCCCCGACATCATCCACGCGGCCAAGCCCCACCCGGACCGGGGAATCCCGCAGGAACAATCGGCGCACGACACCTTCTGGGACTTCGTCGGTCTGCATACCGAAGCCACCCATCACACCATCTGGCAGATGTCTGACCGCGCGATCCCGCGCTCGTACCGGATGATGGAGGGCTTCGGCGTCAACACCTTCCGCCTGATAGCCGAAGACGGCCGGACGTCACTGGTGAAGTTCCATATGAAGCCGCGCCTGGGTGTGCATTCATTGATGTGGGAAGAGGCCCAACTCGCCGCCGGGGTGGACCCCGATTTCCACCGCCGCGACCTCGCCGACAACATCGAAAAGGGCGCCTATCCCGAGTGGGACCTCGGGGTGCAGGTGTTCCCGGACAACCCCGAGCAGATGTTCGAGGGCATCGATCTGCTCGACGCGACCAAGCTGGTGCCGGAGGAAGTGGCCCCGGTGCAGGTGATCGGCACATTTGAGCTCAACCGCAACGTGACCAACTTCTTCGCCGAGACCGAGCAGGTGGCCTTCCATCCGGGGCATCTGGTGCCCGGTATCGACGTCACCGACGACCCGCTGTTGCAGGCGAGGCTGTTCTCCTACCTCGACACCCAACTTTCGAGGCTGGCGGGACCCAATTTCGCCCAGATCCCGATCAACCGTCCGCACGCGCCGGTCAACGACATGTTGCGGGACGGATTCCATCAGGACGGCGTGCATCCCGGCGTTGCGCCCTACCGCCCCAACTCGCTCGACGGCGGCTGCCCGTTCCTGGCCGGCGTGACGAGCGGCGCCCTGATAGATGTGCCTACCGTTGTCCCGGAGTCGACGAAGACTCGTGCCGTCCCTGCGTCGTTCGAGGATCACTTCACCCAGGCCACGATGTTCTACCGCAGTCTGACGCCGGTCGAACAGGAACATGTGGCCGATGCGTACATCTTCGAACTCGGCAAGTGCTACGAGAAGGTGATCAAGCAGCGCTACCTCGGGGTACTGGCGAACGTCGATGCGCAACTGTGCGAAACGGTCGCCGCCGGTCTGGGACTCGAGGCGCCGGGCCCGACCGCTGCGCCCGTCGAGCCCGCGCTGACCAGTCCCGCGGTGGCGCAGGTCGGTCAACGTTGGCCCGTCCAAGGACGCCAGATCGGCATCATCACCGGTGCAGACTCTGACATCGGTGACGTCGCGGCAGCGCTGGGCGCCGTCGTCGCGGCGAAATTGATTCCGCTCGTGGTGGCCCCCCACGGTGGGACTCTCGAACATGACGGCCCCAGCGTGCCCATTTCGCGCACCTATGACACTGGGCGTTCGGTGGAGTTCGACGCCGTCGTCGTCGCGGGATCACCGACCCTGGCGAAAGCGCGGATCATGGTGGACGAGGCCTATCGGCACCAGAAGGCGCTCGCGGTGCTGCCGCAAGGCGCCGATCTGGTTGCTTTGGCAGGGGTTCCGACCGAAGCGGCCGGGGTGTTCGCCGGCTCGGACCCGGCGGCCCTGGTCGAGTCGCTCATCGAGAGTCTCGGCGAACACCGGGTCTGGGACCGGGTTTAGTTACAGGCCCAGTCGACGACCCAGCCACCCCCGAGCCGGTCCAGAGCATGGGCTTCGGCCATAGGGCGGTTGAGGCCGATGCCGCCGTGATACGTGGTGCCGTCGTGGGCCACCGCGCCGCAGCGGGTGAAGGTGCTGACCACTGTGCAGTTGCCGGCCCCGCACCGTTCCAGAGCTTGCTGCTGCGCGCCGAGTTTGGACAGGTGACGGCGTGCGGTGCCGTTGGAGCCGTCGTGGCTGTAGGCGATCGCGCCGTAGTACGTGATCAGCGGTGGCAGGTTCGGTGGCGCCTCGGTCGCCACCGGGGTGGTGTGGGCGCGCGCCGGTTGGACGAGCGTGAAGGCCAGCGCGACGGCGGCGAGGACGCTTCCGAGTAGCACCGCGATACGGCGTCGGGTGGTCACTTCTCTTCCTTTCCGGCTGCGATGTGGATGCCGTAGGGCACCGCGTTGAGCAATGTGACGGTCACTTCGGTGCCGTTGGGCAGTCGATAGGTGCGCCGTTCCCCGGGGCGGGCGCCTTCGAGGGCGGCGCCCAGCGGTGCCTGATTGGAGTAGACCTCGATGTCGCCGTGTTCGGCGCTGCGCACCCCCAGCAGGAACGTCTCGACCGAACCGGTGTCGTCGAATCGGACGGTCAGCACCATGCCCGGTTCGGCGATTCCGTCGTCGGGGGGATCCTGTCCCACGGTGACATCGGTGAGCAGGTCGTGGATCTGCTGGATACGCGTCTGCCGCTGCTGTTCGTCGGCGTGGGCTTCCGCGCTGCCGCCGTCGGTGTCGGCGTCGATGCGCGACTCACGTAGCGCGGCCAGCTCCTTCTGCAGGCGGTCGTAGGCGTGCTTGGAGATCCACACCCGTTGCGCGGTGGTCATGTTCAGTTCCATCCTTTCGAATGCTGTTGGTACGGCACGGCCCGCAACAGGGTGATGTGGACCGGGCGCCGCTCGTGCGGCATCACGTAGACGCGCTGTTCGCCGGGACGTGCGCCGGCGATTGCGTGACCCAGCGGAGACAGGGTCGAGTAGACCGGGATGTCGGCGTTCTTGCCGAAACGCCGGCCCAGCAAAAAGGTTTCGGTTTCACCGGACGCGTCGTAGCGAATGGTCAGCACCATTCCGCTCTTCGCGACATCACCCGAGGCGGGCGAAACATCTTGTGCGAGAGTCATTTTCGTTTCCCTTCAGTTGGAGAATGTCGTCGCCAGGGGCGGGCAGAGTTCAGCAACCGCCCCCGGCGACTGGGGTAGCCCGTTGCCGGGCCCGGTCCGGAGATCCCTGGCTGGTCAGGATCGGCTGACGTGCCCGCGGCCTTCGCCGGTCACGTCCGCCAGTTCAGGTCGCCAGTTGTCGTGGCGAGATCGGGTGAGCAGTTTTCGAGCGCCGACGAAGATCAGCGCCGCGACGACCGTCGCATTCAGCCAGACCGCCAAGGCCACGAACACCGCCTCACGCGCGGCGGACATCGGCGGCCCACCCGCGTAGGTGCCGTCCGGATTCACCGAGATCTCGATCGTCTCGCCCGGTTCCGGTGCCGTGCGCGCCTGCACGACGCCGGTGTGTTCGGCCCCGGCCGCGAACCATCGGGCGTGCACCTGGGTGAGATCGCTGCGCGCGGGCATGTCGATCACGGTCGCGGTGACCTCGGTCCGCTGCTGCGCCTGCGCGGCGTGGAACTGGCTACGCGAGTCATAGACCGCCGTACCGATCGCGCCTGCCACCGGAATCGCCAGCAGCGCCAGCGCGACGGTCAGTACCGCCACGAGGGCTTCGAGCCGATCGCTCCTGCGAATCAGCGGGTTGCGGTTGAACAGCACGAACAACCAGTGCGGCGCCTGCAGGGTGAAGGTTTCCATCGCGGCGCTGTCATCCGACCGCTGCCGCGGATCGGTATGCTGGCGGGTCATCGGTGGTCTCCTGTCGGTGGGCCGCGAAACTTCGGCCGTAATACCAGGATTCCCCGAACAGCCCTGGTGAGCATTGACCCAGCCGCACAACCGCGCCAGCTCGCGTTGTCGCGGCCCGACAGGACGAAAAGCGTCAGCCGAGGTCGGTCGCCGCGAGTTGGATCATCATCGCGAGCCTCTTGTCGGCGTCGTCCAACGCCAAGTCGGTGACCTCGGCCATCTTGCGCATCCGGTACCGCACGGTGTTCTCGTGCACTCCCAGCCGCTCGCCGGCGGCGGCCGGGTCACCCTGGGCCGCCAACCATGCCCGCAGCGTCGCCACGTAGTCGGTTCCGGTGGCGTCGTCGTGGCGGCGCAGCTCCGCGACGGGACCCCGGCCGGGCAGCCGGCCGGAACGCGACGCGGTGCGCAGCCGCTGCAGCAGTATGTCGTCCCAGCATTGGTCGTAAACCGGGATGGTGGACAGGGCAGAGGCCTCGTGTAGCGCCAGGCACTCGTCGGCTTCCTGCCGGGCGGCGGCAAGATCGGCGGGCTCGGCGGCGCCACTGATGCCGGCCACCACTGTCACTCCTTCGGGAAGCGCGGCCCGCAGCCCGGCGACCCATTGCTGGGCGGCTTCCGGCTCGTCGCCCGGCAGCAACGTGTAGACGGTGCTGCCTACCAGCGCACTGCGGCCCGGTCGTGACCAGCCGAATCCCGCCGTGGCACGCTCGAACGCCAGCAGCAGCACGGCATCGCGGTCCGCACCGATGCACGCCTGGAGCGCGATCACCCGCAGGGGACAGCGCGGCAACCCCAGCCGGCTGATCACGGTGGCCGCGTCGGCGGTGCTCTCCAACAGCCGGATCACCAGCTCGGACTCCACCTGGCGCTCGAGGTCGGCACTTGCACGCGACCGCAGCAGATGGACGGCCACCGTGTGGGCGCTGTCGACCAGGGCAACGCGTGCGGCCCCGTCCAGCGGTAGGGAACACGCCACCCACACCGACCCCATCAGTTCGCGGCCGGAACGCACGGCCACGACCATGCGGCCCGTCACGCCGTGCTCGGCATCCTCGGGAATGAACAGCGGTTCGTCGGAGACCGCCAGGTGCGTGAAGACGCCGTCGGCTTCGTAGAACGCCCGTAGCCGCTCCGGGGTCTGCCGGGCCAGGATGGTCTGCACCCGCGCGGAATCGGCATGCTGCTGCTGTCGGGAGTACGCCAGCACCTGCATCAGCCGGTCGTGGATGACCACGGCACCACCGATCGCGTCGGCCAGGCTGTCGGTGAGGGCGAACAGATCGGTCGGGCCGCGCCCGGCCTCGGTCTCGCGACCCTCCAACACCAACCCGTAGACCACCGCGGCCAACTCGCTCCAGGACAGCGCCTCGTCGACCAGCAGCACCGCGCCCACCTCGCCTTCGCCGTGGACTGTGGCCGGGTCCGCCGGGCCGCGCAGCAACGTCACGACCGCGTGCGCCGAAGCGGCCCACCGCATCGCTTCCTCGAACGACGATGCACCGACGGCCAGGAGTACGTCGCCGGTCACCGGGCCGCGCGGGGTGGCTTCGTGGATCACGACGTTGCGCAGTTCGGTCGAGCGCGGAATCGACGACCACCGCAACCGCACCCCGTAACTGCCCAGGACGTTCACCAGGCGATCCAGAGTGATCACGCGCCGCTCCTTCGATTGATCACAGCGTAATCAGCGATGCGAAGATCGGCGTCCTACGACGGTAGGTTCAAAGACGTGGCGCTCCCGACTCCCTCTCCGACCAGTACCGCCGTCGTCACCGGCGCCTCGTCGGGAATCGGCGCCGACATCGCCCGCGAACTGGCCCGCCGCGGCCACGGCGTCACGCTCGTGGCGCGCCGCGAAGACCGGTTGCGCGAGCTGGCCGACGAGCTCTCCGGCAGCGTTCGTGTCGAGGTCCTCGCCTGCGACGTCGCGGACTCCGGCGCCCGCGCCGAGCTACTGGACGAGGTCGGCCGGCGCGGACTGACCGTCGACGTCCTGGTCAACAATGCCGGCCTGGGCACCATCGGCTCGGTGACCAAGACCGACGTGGACAAAGAGATCGCCCAGGTCCGGGTCAACGTCGAGGCAGTCATCGACCTGTGCACGCGCGCGGTCCAGCAGATGGTGCCGCGCGGGGGCGGCGCGATCCTCAACGTGGGATCCACCGCGGGGTTTCACCCGTTTCCCGGCCAGCTCGGCTACGCCGCCACCAAGGCGTTCGTGAAGTCCTACACCGAAGGTCTGCGCGCGGAACTCGCCGGCACCGGTGTCACGGTCATGCTGCTGTGCCCGGGCCCGGTGCGCACCGAGTTCCTGACCAGCGCGGGAATGGACGAACGGACCTTCGCCGACGCGTTCCCCAAGTTCCTGTGGATCCCGTCGCGGACTGTCGCACGCATCGGGGTGGACGCCCTCGACGCCGACGAGGCAATGGTCATCGCCGGACTACCCAACCAGGTGAGCACCCGGTTGGTCCAGTTCATGCCGCGACGGTTGCTGCTGCCCTTGTTGAAGAGCCGCCATCCAGGTCTACGACGAGACCGGGGTTGACGGCCAGCGTCGCATCCAGCCTTCGACCGGCAGCGCCAGCGCGTTGCACAGCGTGCAGATGGTGCGGTACCAGCCCACCGCGGTGAGCAACTCGATCCGTTGTTCGTCGTCGAGGAAGCTCCCCAGCGCTGCCCAGGTCGGCTCCGACCACGAACCGCTGCGCTCCAGTTCGTCCACCGCCTCGATCAGCGCGCGCTCGTCGGGGCTCCACCGCGCGTCCTGCGGCCCGCCGGTGACCAGGGCGTCGCACTCCTCGTCGCTGACTCCCGCGAGCGGGCCCCAGAACGCCGCTTGTCCGCCCCACTCGTAGGCGCATCCCACCAGGGCACAGCAGCGCAGTATCGCGATGGTGCGGGTCCGGGGCGCCAACAGCGCTGCCACGTAGAGGGTTTCGCCGAGCTTGCGCAGCCGGGTGGCCAGCGCCGGGTGGCGTTGCAGGCAGCGCACCAGCAGCAATGGCTCGTAGGTCCGGTCCGGGTGGCCCCAGCTTTCGATGCCCGCGGCGTCCTCGTCGCTCCACGGCGGCGCGAGCGGTTCGACGCGGCTCATGCGACCGGAAGGCTGAACACGACGCAGTCGTGCAGGCATCCCTGGGCGGCGGACGGGGAGTCGGCGTTGCGGTGCAGCAGGGCGCGGGTGGGCACGACGTCGCAGTGGACAGTGTCGGGCTCGGCGCCCTCGCTGATCTCGGCCCGGCCGTCGACGATCAGCGAGTAGCCGCCGGGTTCGGTCGGCGGCCAGATCAGCGTGACCTCGGCGCGGCGGGCCAGGTTGGCGCGGGTGCCGCCGCCGATCAGCCCGACCTCCAGGACCCGCTGATCCCGCAGCACCGGTTCGACCGTCACGGTGTGCGCGCGGTAGCTGTCGTCGACGGTGATGAGGTACGCGAACGGGAAGTCGGGCAGGGCGGCCGCCAGTCGCGGCAAGTCAACCTTTTTCGCGGTCTTTGCGGCCATTGACTGAGGATAGGCGTCAGTCCGACTTCACCGGGAACTTGATCACCCGGCTCTGACCGGCGGTGTCGCGCTGGGACTCGGGATAGAAACCCGACCTGGGGATGCCGTCGTTGGGCAGGTTCGGGGTGCCCAGCCCCGCCTCGCGCGCCATGGTGAAGCCGGTCACGTTGCTGCTGGTGGTGCGCAGCCCCGAGTTGGCGGCCGGGCTGCTGGTCGGGTTGGCCGACACCTGGCCGGGTCCGGCGGAATCCAGTCCGGCGGCCGAGGCGACGACGGGTGGGGCGATGCCGGCGTTCAGCGCGCCGGCCAGACCGGAATGCAGGCTGCCGGTGTTCGCCAGCGCCGAGCCCAGCAGTCCCGAACCCAGGGCCGCGGTCCCCAACCCGCCGGTGGCGTAGTGCGCGGAGTTGGTCAGGCTCGCCTCCAGGCCGGTCGCGGCGCCCAGGCCACCGCCGTACAGTCCCGACCCCCACGGCCCCATGCCGGCGAAGCCGGTGTTGGCGCTTCCCGAGTTGCCCAGACCCGAGTTGAGGCTGCCCGAGTTACCGAAGCCCATGTTGTCGGTGCCGGAGTTGAAGAAGCCGGTGTTGCCGGTGCCGGAGTTGCCGAAGCCGGTGTTGCCGCTGCCCGAGTTCAACCCGCCGAAGCCGAATCGGTGGTCACCGGTCAGGCCGAACCCGAAGGAGTCGCTGCCGGTGTTGGCGAAGCCGAAGTTGTTGCTGCCGAAGTTGCCGAAGCCCAGGTTGCCGATGCCGGTGTTGCCACCGCCCAGGTTGTAGCTACCGGTGTTGCCGGCCCCGACGTTGCCGCTGCCGCTGTTGCCGCTGCCCAGGTTGTAGTTGCCGGCGTTGTTGTTGCCGATGTTGCCACTGCCGGTGTTGCCGAAGCCGAAGTTGATCTGACCGTTCTTGCCGATGTCGATGCCGAGGTTGCGCAGCACCTGCTGCCACGGGGCCAGCTGGGCGGCGGCCGCCGACGCGTCGAAGTGGTAGTTCGCCATGGCCGCGACGTCGAGGGCCCACATCTGCTCGTAGGCGGCCTCGGTGTCCATGATCGCGGGCCAGTTCATGCCGAAGAAGTTGGTGGACGCCAGCATCTGCACCAGGCCGCGGTTGGCCGCCACCACCGCGGGCTGCACGGTGGCCGCCACCGCCGCCTCGAACGCCGACGCCGTCGCGGTGGCCTGTGCCGCCGCCAGGTCCGCCTGGACGGCCGCCGCGCTCAGCCAGGCCATGTACTGGGTGGCGACGTCCATCATCGCCGCGGCCGACGGACCGAGCCACGAAGAGGTGGTCAATTCCTGTGTGACACCGGTGAACGACGCCACCGACGACGCCAATTCCTCGGCCAGTCCAGCCCATGCTGAGGCAGCAGCCAGCAGCGGTCCCGCACCGGGACCGGCGAACATAAGTGCCGAGTTGATCTCTGGCGGCAACCACGCGAAATGCGGGCTTGTCACCACCCAAACCTACCCGCCGGGGCTGGTTACCGTGGGCTTATCGGGTAACCCGCTAAGGCCAATTCTCAGGGCTCCAACAGGGTCCCGTTAAAGGCGTCAGACGGGCTCGGGGGCGGGTCGACGGCCTCGGATCAAGCGCCCCGGGCGGGCCGAAGTGGGCACGCCGTGCTCGGCGATCAGCTCGCCGGAAACCACCGTCGCGACGTAGCCGTCGGCGGTCTGATCCAGCCGCCGGCCGCCGGCCGGCAGGTCGTGGGCGATGATCGGTTTGTGCAGCCGGAGCGCGGCGTGGTCGATGACGTTGAGGTCGGCCTTGTAGCCGACGGCGATCCGGCCGCGGTCGGCCAGCCCGGCGATGCGGGACGGCACCGAGGTGAGTTCGCGGACGGCTTCGGGCACGGTGAACCGTCCGGTCGCGCGGTCGCGTGCCCAATGGGTCAGGAAGTACGTCGAGTAGCTGGCATCGCAGATCATGCCGTAGTGCGCACCGCCGTCGCCCAGGCCCAGCACGACGTCGTCGCGGTGCAGCAGGTCGCCCACGGTGTCCAGGGTGTTGTTCTCCAGGTTGCTGGTGGCGACCAGCAGCATGGCCCGGCCGTCGTCGTCGAGTAGGCGGTCGTAGGCCTCCTCCAGCGCGCTGACGCCGCGGGCGGCGGCGCGGGCGGCGATGCTGTCCGACGGGTCCGGCTCGTAGTTGGGGTTGTCGTCCAGCGGGAAGATCCAGTCCCAGGCCTGCGCGACGTACAGGATCGGATGCCCGGTGCCGGGCTTGTCGGCCAGGATGCGGGCGCGCACCTCGGGTTTGCGCATTTCGGCGACGCGCTCGGCGAGCGGCAGGTCGGCGATCTCGCGGTAGCTGGGGTAGAGGACGAACGGGTTGGCCGACAGTTGCAACCCGATGATCAGCCCGATCGGGCGCGGCAGCAACTGCGCGGTGAATTGCGTCCCGCCGGCACCAGAGTTCTTGTTGGCCTTCTCCACCATGGTGATGGCGTCGGGCCAGAACGGCTCACCGGTGTTGCCGACGATCAGGGTGAAGGTGAGGGGTAGCCCGACGTCCTCGGCGACGTCGAACACCGTCTGCAGCACCGGTTGGTAGCCCCCGGCGGGGAGGTCGGGGACGAATTGCAGCAAACCGCCACCGCCGTCGACGACGCCGCGGGCGATCTGTTCGATCTCCTCGCGGGCGGCGTCGTAGCTGGGGATGGGCGCCCCGCTCTCGGTCTTGTGGATCGTCAGCCGCGACGAGGCGAAACCCAGCGCGCCCACTTCGATCGCCTCTTTGGCCAGTTCCCGCATCTTCGCCAGGTCGTCGGCGGTGGCGGGTTCGCGATCGGCGCCGCGCTGTCCCATCACGTACACCCGCAACGGGGAATGCGGGAGATAGACGGCCACATCGATGTCACGTCGCCGCGACTCTATGGCGTCCAGGTATTCGGGAAACGTCTCCCAGGTCCACGGCAGCCCGTCGGTCATGACGACGCCGGGAATGTCCTCGACCCCGGCCATCACGTCGACGAGCACTTCGTGGTCCTCCTTGCGGCACGGCGCGAAGCCCACCCCGCAGTTGCCCATCACGACCGTGGTGACGCCGTGCGCCGAGGACGGTGTCAGCCGGTCCGACCAGATGGCCTGTCCGTCGTAGTGGGTGTGCAGGTCGACGAAGCCCGGGGTGACCAACAGGCCCGTCGCGTCGATCTCGCGCGCCGCGTCGGCGCTGTTCAGCGATCCCACCGCCGCGATCACGCCGTCGCGTACCGCGACGTCGCCGGTGAACGGTTCACCTCCCAGACCGTCCACGATGGTGCCGTTGCGGATGAGGAGGTCATAGCTCATCCAACTAATCTACGACCGTGATCGATCGCCTTCTACGAGACGGCGGTGGGGCTGGGTGCGGAGTCGTTGCACCCGCCGCGGCGGTGGCCGGAGTATCACCCCGGATACTTCGGCGCCTTCGTGCGCAACCCGGACGGCAACAACGTCGAAGCCGTCTGGCACGGCGCCAGGGCGTAGCGTCGCGCGTATGCCAGGAAGCGATGACGCGGTCCGGGAACTGTTGCGCGACGCGTTCACCCGATTGATCGAACACAGCGACGAACTCACCGACGGGCTGACCGACGAGATCGCCGGCTACCGGCCCACGCCGCAGGCCAACAGCATCGCGTGGTTGCTCTGGCACAGCGCCCGGGTGCAGGACTTGCAGGTGGCCGACATCGCCGGCGCCGAGCAGGTGTGGCTGCGCGACGGCTGGGTCGATCGGTTCGCGCTCGACCTGCCGCGCAACGACATCGGGTACGGCCACAGCGCCCGGGACGTGGCCAAAGTGCGCGCGCCGGCCGCCCTGCTGGCCGGCTACTACCGCGCGGTGCACGCCTTCACCCTCGACTACGTCGCCGCGGTGACCGCCGACGAACTGGCGCGCATCGTGGACACCAACTGGGACCCGCCGGTGACGGCGAGCGCGCGGCTGGTCAGCATCATCGACGACTGCGCCCAGCACCTGGGCCAGGCGGCGTATCTGCGGGGGATCGCGAAGTAGCTGCCCGGGTGGGCGACGCTCAGCGCAGCGGCAACTCGGCCAAGACCGCGCCGGTCGGCTGGGGCGAGCCGGTGCCGGGCTCCACGGTGAACGCCAGGGACGTCGAGCTGCCCAGGTTGTCCAGCGTCGCCTTGGTGGCCGGCGACACCGCCGTGGTGCCCATCGTGCCCGCCGACGTCGTGCCGTCTGCACCAATTAGCCACATCTGGTAGACGGTGCCCGGCGCCGGCGGCGGCACGTTGTTCATCACCAGCACACCGGCATTGCGGTCGCGGGAGAACATCACTGTGGCGATCCCCGGCCCCAGCGGGCGGGAAACCGTCCGCACGTCGGGCGCGGCCAGAATCTGTTCGGCCACCGTCTGCGTGGGCGCCGGCCGCATCCACACCCCGACACCGAACGCTGCCAGGCCCACCGCGATCGCCGCGGCGGCCGCCAAAACCGCAGTGCGCCAACGTGATCGGAGCCGGGTCGGCGCAGCGGACGGGGCGGTCAGGGCGAGCACCGCCGCGCGCAACTGGTCCGGTGGTTCGGCGACATTCGCCGACGACAACACCGCCATCGTCTCCCGGACCGCGCGGACCTCGTCGGCGAAGGCCGCGGCGACCGGCGCGGGCGCCGACGAAACCCGGGCGTCGATCTCGGCCTGCTCCGTGTCGGTCAGGGCGTGCAGCGCATACGGGGCCGCCAGCTCGAGCAACTCGAAATCGTCGGGGGCGCTCATGCCACGTCCAGACAGTTGCGCAGGCCGCGCAGCGCGTCGCGCATGCGGGACTTGATCGTGGACAGGTTCGCGGCCAGCCGCTGCGACACCTCGGCGTAGGTCAGGCCGCCGTAATAGGCCAGCTCGATGCACTGGCGTTGCGCGTCGGTCAGCGCCTCCAGACACCGGATCACCCGGCGCCGCTCGTCACCCGCTATCGCCGAGTCCGAGACGACGTCGGTCGCTGTCTCGAAATACGCTGTGCCGTAACGAGATTCGCGTTTGGTTCCGGCCTGCTCGCTGCGCACCCGGTCGACCGCGCGCCGGTGTGCCATGGTCATCAGCCAGGCCAGCGCGGAGCCCTTGGCGGAGTCGAAGTCCGACGCCGTCCGCCACACTTCCAGGTAGACCTCCTGGGTGGTCTCTTCGCTGTATCCGGCATCGCGCAGCACCCTGGTCACCAGCCCGTACACCCGGGTTTTGGTTTGGTCGTAGAAAGCGGCGAACGCGCCGTTGTCTCGCGCGGCGACCCGGCGCAGCAATGCATCCAGGTCGCCACTGGGGGTCGGCGGGGCGGTCATCGTCGGTAGCCTAACGCCCGATTGCGCCAGGTTGGGGACGTCGGTCATGGCTGTCGGGCCGGCCCGGACGCGAGATCGGCCGCCCGCTCCCGCTTTTCGGCAGCCGCGGTGCCGATCGCTGCCTGTCCGGCCCGTTGTGTCCGCCGGCGTGCGAACCGGCGCAGCACTGCCATCGGCAACAGCCGCTTGCCACGCACAGTGGCGGTGAACGCCAACCGGGACTCGGGGTGCAACGACACCATGATGTCGACCTCGCGCTCGGGCACCGGCGCGAGCAGCAGGCATTGGCCGTCGGGGGAGTGCGTCCGGACCAACACCGGTACCTCGGCCGGCGGCAGCAGATAGGTGTGCCGGCCACGGGTGTTGTG
The DNA here is from genome assembly GCF_059812185.1 of Mycobacterium sp. NGS67. Classification (NCBI taxonomy): domain Bacteria; kingdom Bacillati; phylum Actinomycetota; class Actinomycetes; order Mycobacteriales; family Mycobacteriaceae; genus Mycobacterium; species Mycobacterium sp. NGS67. The sequence goes on along the minus strand of NZ_JCALCF010000009.1, from coordinate 120,109 downwards.
CACTTCGGCGATCACGTATCGCAGGAGGCCGTCACCGTCGTGGCACCAGAAGATGGTCAGCGGGTTGACGACGTGCCCGAACGCGCGGGCGGGCAGCAACCCGGTGATGCGGCCGTCAGGCATCTCGACGCCGTGCTCGGCGAACACCGCGGTCACCCGGTCCCGCAAGCCGGCCCTCAACCACGGCAACCGGGGAAGCCGGTCGACGTCGACGTACCAGCTGTAACCGCGGTGCTGAAACGAGCGATGCGCCGGAACCTGCTGCGACTGGCTGACCGTGGTGCGGTAGACCGCCGTCGGCTTCCCCGCCCGGGACTGGTGTTGTGGCTGCACACCAGATATTCGGAGTCGGCGGCCGACCGGATGGCCGGGCCGGCCGGACTAACGCTGGTCGCTGAGCGCCAGCATCCGGTCGGTCGGCTGGTCGTCGCGCGGCAGGGCGGGGTTGCGGGCGGGCCGCGTCCGCACCCGGATCGGCCACCAGAACCAGCGACCCAGCAGCGCGGCGATCGACGGCGTCATGAAGGCGCGCACGATCAACGTGTCGAACAGCAGGCCCAGACCGATGGTGGTACCCACCTGCCCGATCATCCGCGCGTCACCGATGATCATCGACGCCATCGTGAACGCGAACACCAGGCCGGCGTTGGTCACGACCTTCCCGGTGCCGCCCATCGAGCGGATGATGCCGGTGTTCAGGCCCGCGTGTATCTCCTGTTTGAACCGGGAGACCAACAGCAGGTTGTAGTCCGATCCGACGGCCAGCAGCACGATGACCGACATCGCGAGCACCAACCAGTGCAGGGGGATGCCCAGGATGTGCTGCCAGACCAGCACGGACAGGCCGAAGGATGCGCCCAGCGACAACGCGACCGTCCCGACGATCACCGCCGCGGCCACGAAGGCCCTGGTGATCAGCAACATGATGATGAAGATCAGGCACAGCGAGGAGATGCCCGCGATAAGCAAGTCCCATTTGGCGCCCTCGGAGATGTCTTTGAAGACGGCCCCGGTCCCGGACAGATAGATCTTGGCGTCCTCCAGCGGCGTGCCCTTGAGGGCTTCCTCGGCCGCGGTGCGGATCTGGTCGATGCTGGCGATGCCCTCCGGTGAGGCGGGATCACCGCGGTGCAGGATGATGAACCGCGCCGAGTGCCCGTCGGCGGTCAGGAAGTTCTTCATGGCCCGCTTGAAGTCGGCGTTCTTGAACACCTCGGGCGGCAGGTAGAACGAGTCGTCGTTCTTGGCCGCGTCGAACGCGTGGCCCATCGCCGTGGCGTTCTCGCTCATCTCGTCCATCTGGGCGAAGATCCCGGACATGGTGCTGTGCATGGTCAGCATCATGGTCCGCATGCTCACCATGGTGTCGATCATCGGCGGGAAGGTGGCGATCATCTGCGGCATCAGCACGTCGAGCTGCTTGATGTCGCCGACCAGGACATTCAGCTGCTCGGTCAGCTGATCGATCCCGTCGAACGCGTCGAAGATCGAGCGCAGTGTCCAGCAGGCCGGGATGTCGTAACAGTGCTTCTCCCAATAGAAGTACGAGCGGATGGGCCGGAAGAAGTCGTCGAAGTTGGCGATCTTGTCGCGCAGATCGTTGGTGATCTGCTGCATCTGCTCGGTGTCGCCGACCATCTTGTGGGTGATCCCGACCAGCTTGGACATCAGCGCGTACATGTTCTGCATCAGCGCGATCGTCTTGGTCATCTCGTCGGCCTGTTTCAACATGTCGTCCATGCGGTCGCGCTGGTACTTCATGGTCTGCAGCTGACCGGCGTTCTGCATGCTCATCTGGAACGGGATCGACGTGTGGTCCATCGGGGTGCCGTCCGGCCGGGTGATCGCCTGGACGCGGGAGATGCCGGGCACCCGGAAGATGCCCTTGGCCAGCTTGTCCAGCACCAGGAAGTCGGCCGGATTGCGCAGGTCGTGATCCGACTCGACCATCAGGATCTCCGGCTTCATCCGGGCCTGGGAGAAGTGCCGGTCGGCGACGATGAAGCCCTGGTTGGCCGGGATGAAAGCGGGCAGGTAGGCGCGGTCGTCGTAGCTGGGTTTGTACCCCGGCAGGGTGACCAGCCCGATGATCGCGATCACGAGCGTGACGGCCAGGATCGGCAGCGGCCAGCGCACCACGGCGGTACCCACCCGTCGCCAACCCCGTACCGACAGCACCCGTTTGGGATCGAACACCCCGAACTTGCCGGCGACCACCAGGATCGCCGGACCCAGTGTCAGCGCGACGAGGACGGCGACCAGCATGCCGACCGCGCACGGGATGCCCAGCGTCTGGAAGTAGGGCATCCGGGCGAAGTGCAGGCAGAACAACGCGCCGGCGATCGTCAGGCCGGAGCCCAGAATCACGTGCGCGGTGCCGTGATACATGGTGTAGAAGGCGGTTTCCCGGTCCTCACCGGCTTGGCGGGCCTCTTGATAGCGGCCGATGATGAAGATGCCGTAGTCGGTGCCGGCCGCGATGGCCAAGGACGTGAGCAGGCTGACCGAGAACGTGGACAACCCGATCAGTTCGTTGTGTCCGAGCAGCGCCACCGCGCCGCGTGCCGCGCTGAGTTCGATGCCGACCGAGAGCAGCAGCAGGAACACGGTCAGGATCGACCGGTAGATGAACATCAACATCAGCGTGATCACCAGCACCGTGGTGATGGTGATCTTGGCCATGGATCTGTCGCCACTGTCGTGCAGGTCCGCGGCCAGCGCCGAGGCGCCGGTGACATATGCCTTGAGCCCCGGCGGAGCCTGCACGCTGTCGACGATCTTGCGAACGGCCATCACGGACTCGTTGGCCAGCGGTTCGCCCTGGTTGCCGGCGAGGGTCAGCTGGACGGTGACGGCTTTGCCGTCGTTGCTCTGCGCGCCGGCGGCGGTCAGCGGGTCGCCCCAGAAGTCCTGGATGCTCAGGACGTGCTTCTTGTCCTCCCGCAGCTTGCGGATCATCTCTTTGTAGTAGGTGTGCGCCTCGTCGCCCAGCGGCTTGTCGCTTTCCAGGACGATCATCCCGAAGCTGTCGGTGTCGCCCTCCTTGAATGCGTTGCCGATGTGCTTCAACGCCACGAACGACGGTGCGTCGGCGGGGCTGAGCGAGACCGAGCGCTCTTGCCCCACGACTTCCAGCGACGGCACGAAAATGCTGAGCAGCACGACGACCACCAGCCAGAATAGGATGATCGGCACCGCGAGGGCGTGAATCATCCGCGCGATGAACGGCCGGTGGGCTTCGCTGGAGAGGTCGGGGGGAGGGCCGACCGGCGCGTAGGCGGTACTCACGCCGACTTCACCAGGCAGAAGGTGAACGCGTTGACGCCACTGGAGTGACGCTCGGCTTTGACCTCGTCGTCGATCAGGATCCGGCAGCCGATGCTGTTGCTGTCGCCCTGGGCGGTGAGGTTGCCGACCATGGCCGCCTTGGTGGTGCTGATGTGCAGCGACCAGGGCAGCCGTGCGTTTTCCACCCACTGCGGATCGGAATTGACGTCGAAATAGCTGATGTCGGCGACGGTACCGGGCGGGCCGAACACCTCGTAGACGATTCGCTTGGGATCGAACGGCTCAGGGTTCTTCAAGTTGCTGTCGGCGTAGGACTCGCGCTTCTCCGAACCGAAGTAGCCGTGCACGCGGTAGACGAGGAATCCGCCGACCGCCACCACCACCAACACGGTCAGTGGGATCCACGTGCGCGACAACAGCCTGAAAATCGCAGACCCCTTTGCAGATTCGTGAATTTCTTGCGTTATACGGACCGCGGCGCCCAACCGGTGCTGCGCACCGGCGGCATCTCGTCGACCAGAGCAACTAAGCCTTGCCTAAGTAAAGCACGGCCGCGCGACCGGCTGTCCACTCCTTCCACTCGCGCTGCGAATTGTAACGCATATCACGTGCGTAACAGACGCTACCGTCCGGCTTCTACCTGCGCAAATCACATTACGTGCGTTATACAAATCACATGTTGTGCGTTATCCTCTGCCAGTGGCGCAACTCGCTTTCCGACGCGCCCGCACCGAGGAGAACAAGCGCCAACGTGCGGCGGCACTGGTAGAGGCCGCACGCTCGCTGGCCGTCGAGACCGGCGTCGCGTCGGTCACCCTGACAGCGGTCGCCAGTCGCGCCGGAATCCACTACTCGGCGGTGCGCCGCTACTTCACCTCGCACAAAGAGGTGCTGCTGCATCTGGCCGCTGAGGGCTGGGTGCAATGGTCGGGCACGGTGTGCGACAAGCTGGCCGAACCCGGTCCGATGACCCCGGAACGTGTGGCCGAGACGCTGGCCAGCGGTCTGGCCGCCGACCCGTTGTTCTGCGACCTGCTGGCCAACCTGCACCTGCACCTCGAACACGAGGTGGAGATCGAGCGGGTCATCGAGATCCGGCGGACCATCTCGGCCGCCGCGATCGCCCTGGCGGACGCCATCGAACAGGCGCTGCCCGCGCTGGGGCGTCCGGGGGCGTTCGACATCCTGATCGCCGCCTACTCGCTGGCGGCGGCCTTCTGGCAGATCGCCAACCCGCCGGCGAAGATCTCGGATGCCTACGAGGAGGAACCCGAGGTGCTGCCGGCCGAATGGAACATCGACTTCGGCTCCGCGCTCACCCGGGTGCTCACCGCCACCTGCATCGGCTCACTCCCGGGGTCGCGATGACGGGTGAGGATCGTGAAATGTTTTGCGTCAGACGGGTATCTGAGTTGAAATACAGGCTGATTTCTCCGCGGCTCTCACTGATCAGGAAAGCGCGCCCATGACGATGACTGAGCCAAGGACCGACCCGTTGACGACCCCGGACTCTGCCGGCCGCGAGGGTGATCGAGCGACTGACCAGACCAAGCGCAAGGGTCTGTGGAGCCTCGTCACCCGGTTCTGGCTCGTCGTCACCGTGGTGGCCGTCGTCGCGGTATCGGCGTTTGTGGTCCACCGACTGCACGGGGTGTTCGGCGTGCACAGCGGTTCGTTCGGTGGCGGCTCGTCCGGTGACGTCATCGACCAGTTCAACCCCAAGACGATCACCCTCGAGGTCTGGGGTGCACCGGGTAGCACGGCGACTATCAGTTATCTCGACGAAAACTCTCATCCTCAGCAGGCTCTCAATGTGCCCCTACCGTGGAAGACGGAATTGAAGTCAACGAAGCCCGGGATCCCGGCCAACCTGATGGCGCAAGGAAACGGCAGCTGGATCGCTTGCCGGTTCCTGGTCAACAACAACGACGGACGCGGTGACGTCATCAAGGCGCCGAATCGGTCGCGCCCCGAGCAGACGGTGAACGCCTTCGTCTATTGCCTGGACAAGTCCGCGTGAGCGAGACCGCCGAGGCGCCGCCGCGCGTCGACCAGCCGCTCATCCCGCCGTTCCTGCCGCGGATGATCCATCGGCTGGCGCTGCCCATCGTGCTGGTGTGGTTGGGCATCGTCTTTGTCACCAACACCATTGCGCCGCAGTTGGAGGTCGTCTCCAAGAAGCAGTCGGTGTCGCAGAGCCCCCGCGACGCAGAGTCGTTCCAGTCGATGATGCGGGTCGGATCGACGTTCAAAGAGTTCGATTCCGACACCTCGGCGATGATTGTGCTGGAAGGCGACAAGCCGCTGGGGCCGGAGGCGCACCGCTACTACGACGAGATCGTCAGGCGAATCCAGGCCGACAAGAAACACGTCCAGCACGTGCAGGACTTCTGGAGTGATCCGCTGACCGCCGCCGGCTCCCAGAGCCACGACCAGAAGGCGGCGTACGTCCAGGTCTACCTCGCCGGCAACATGGGCGGCGGCCTGTCCGCCGAGTCCTCCGACGCCGTTCGCAAGATCGTGGAGTCGGTGCACGCGCCACCGGGCATCAAGGCCTACGTCACCGGCGCGGGTCCGCTGATCGCCGACCAGTCCCATGCGGGTGAGAAAGGCGTCGCGGTCGTCACCCTGATCACGATTCTGGTCATCATGGTGATGCTGCTGTTCGTCTATCGCTCGGTCGTCACCGTCCTGGCCGTGCTGTTCATGGTCTTCGTCGAATTGTTGGCAGCTCGAGGCGTGGTCGCGGTGCTGGGCAACTACGGGATCATCGGGCTGTCCACGTTCGCCAACAACCTGTTGGTGTTGCTGGCAATCGCGGCCGGGACCGACTACGCGATCTTCGTGGTGGGCCGCTACCACGAGGCCCGCGGCTTGGGTGAGACGCGCGAAGAAGCGTTCTACACCATGTTTCACAGCACCGCCCACGTTGTGCTCGGGTCGGGGCTGACCATCGCCGGCGCGATGTACTGCCTGAGCTTCTGTCGGTTGCCGTACTTCGAGTCACTCGGGGTGCCGTGTGCCGTCGGCATGCTCGTCGCGGTCATCGCGGCGCTGACGCTGGGCCCGGCGGTGCTGACCGTTGCGTCGTTTTTCAAGCTCCTGGACCCGAAGCGAAAGCTGCAGACTCGCCGCTGGCGCCGGATCGGCACCGCGATCGTCCGCTGGCCCGCACCGGTTTTCGCAGTCACGATCGCGGTCGCCCTGATCGGCCTGCTCGCGCTGCCCGGCTACAAAACGGACTACGACACCCGTCACTACCTACCGTCGGACACCCCGGCCAACATCGGTTACGCCGCCGCCGACCGGCACTTCAACCAGGCTCGGCTCAATCCCGAGCTGCTGATGATCGAAACCGATCACGACCTGCGCAACTCGGCCGACTTCCTCGTCCTGGACAAGGTCGCCAAGGCGGTCTTCCACATCCCCGGTATCGGCCGGGTGCAGACCATCACCCGACCGTTGGGCACGCCGCTGGACCACAGCACCCTCGGTTTTCAGATGGGTGCCCAGGCCGCCGGACGGATTCAGACCCAGCACTTCCAAGACGAGCAGGCGCAAAACCTGCTGAACCAGGCGGACGAGCTGCGCAAGACGATGGCCACGCTGCATGAGCAGATGCAGGTCACTCAGGACCTCAGCAACACGACGCACGAAACCACCAAGCTCACCAAGGAAACGGTCAAGATCACCGAGGCGCTGCGCGACGACATCGCCACGTTCGACGACTTCTTCCGGCCGATTCGCAGCTACTTCTACTGGGAGAAGCACTGCTACGACATCCCGATCTGCTGGGCGCTGCGGTCCATCTTCAATGCGCTGGACGGAATCGACCAGGTGGCGCAGAACATCCTGGCCCTGAGCGCGAATCTGGACAAGCTGGATGCGATTCAGCCCAAGTTGGTGGAGTTGATACCCCCGCAGATCGAGAGCCAGCAGCGCAATCTCGAAACCATCATGTCCAACTATGCGACCACCACGGGCCTCAACGACCAGGCCAGAGCGCAGGCCGACAACGCCACCGCGCAGGGGGATGCATTCGATCAAGCCAAGAACGACGACACGTTCTACCTTCCGCCCGAAGCGTTCCAGAGTCCGGACTTCGAACGGGGTCTCAAACAGTTCATCTCGCCCGACGGGCACGCTGTCCGGTTGATCATCTCGCATGAAGGCGACCCGGCCAGTCCGGAAGGCATCAACCTGATCGAACCGATCAAGCGGGCCGTGCACGAGGCGATCAAGGGCACGCCCTGGGAGGGCGCCAAGGTCTACCTCGGCGGTACCGCCGCGACGTACAAGGACATGCACGACGGGTCCAACATCGATCTGCTGATCGCCGGAATCTCCGCGGCCACCCTGATTTTCGTCATCATGCTGGTGATCACCCGAAGCGTCGTGGCGGCCTTCGTGATCGTCGGCACGGTGTTGCTGTCGCTGGGCGCCTCGTTCGGACTCTCCGTGCTGCTCTGGCAGTACATCCTCGGCATCAAGTTGCACTGGATGGTGCTGGCGATGGCCATCATCCTGCTGCTGGCGGTCGGCTCGGACTACAACCTATTGCTGATATCGCGGTTCAAGGAGGAAATCCACGCCGGACTCAAGACGGGGACGATCCGCGCGATGGCCGGTTCGGGCTCGGTGGTGACCGCCGCGGGGCTGGTGTTCGCCGCCACCATGGCCACGTTCATGTTCAGTCCACTGCGGGTGATGGCTCAGGTGGGTACGACGATCGCGCTGGGTCTGTTGTTCGACACCTTGATCGTGCGGTCGTTCATGACACCGTCGCTGGCCACCTTGCTCGGGCGCTGGTTCTGGTGGCCGCAGCACGTGCGTCCACGCCCGGCCAGCACCATGCTGCGACCGTACGGACCGCGTCGGGCCGTGCGGGAACTGCTCCTCGAGGACGTTGACGAACATCCACCGGGGGGGCTGGTGGAACGGCGCTGATCGCCGTGCTCGGCAATCAGGCCCGGCGCGGTCAAGTGGGATCTGAGGACGTCACCGACGCCGGCTAACCGCCGCCGCCGCCGCAGCCGTACCACCCGTGCTTCCAGGGTTCCGACCGTCCCGACGCCTCCCAGTCGTCGCGCAGGCGCTGAACCTTTCGCTGGTAGCGCCGGTCCAGGTGCAGCATCAGCCAGACGATACCGATGAACATCGCTGCACCCAGAACGGCGAGCGCGATGAGTGCCATCGGTGGACGGTGGGCTACAAGGCGGCGACGTCGCGCATGATGTCGCGCAGTTCGGACACCGGCGCTCCGCAGGTCAGGCAGTAGGTGTCTGCCTGGCGCGCAAGTTGGCCAACCTGGACCAGGACTTCGGCCTCGGCACGCCAAAGGCAAGCGATGCAAAGAATTTCGACGATATTGCCAAACGGATCGACCTGCGGGTGGTTACATTGGTCTACCGCGTGGCGGTGAACGATGTAGGCGGCTCGGTTGGTGCATCCGGACTCCGCCTGGCAGGTGATGGTCTGCCAGTCGAGGGACGCAAGCGTGCCAGGGATCTCGTTGCCAGTAGTTTGGCTCATGCGATGACCTCCAGCTTCCGGACCGCAGTCACATCCGTCACTCGCACGTCGGCGGATTTTGGCTGGGCCGGAGTGTCCATTATGGGTACCTTTGGCCCGTCGCGGCAAGGGTAGGCCGACGGTATTTCTCCGCGTTCCCTTAGTTTTCCACCTCAAGGAAACCGTACTTTTATGACGATTTCAAGGGTTCCCGTGGGGAAGAGGTTTCAAACTTGCCGAGTTTGGAATTCTCAGGGCTGATTCACGCAGAACGCCACGCACATCGCCGAGACGGGGATGGACACCCACTGCAGTTGCCCGTCCGGCTGTCGCTCGCAGTAGATCGGGCCCGGTTTACCCCAGACCTTCGCGCCTTCCGGCGAGCAGGTTTTTCCCAGGTCGCTGTCGGCGTGCGCCGCCCCACTACCGAAGAAGAGGATCATCGGGGCTATCGCCGCCGCCATGGCCAATCCGACGTAACGGCGCACGACTATCCCGCCCAGTTCCAGACCGACATGTCACCGCGCGGGTATTGGTCGCACACCTCGGTGCCCTTGGCGACCACACCCTTGTTGTTGAAGAAGATCTTCATGTGGTTGACCCAGGCGAAGGTCAACGGGTCGCCGTTGTAGAAGTTCTCCGAGTAGTCCCTGCGCTCTGCCGGCGACAGCGAGTAGAACCAGTGCGCCTTGTTGATGGTCGCTTCCTGAAGGTTCGCGTGATTGTTGAAGTCGATCATGTACCGCTGGTAGTACACCGGGCTGGTGTCGCGGACGGCCGCGAGGTACTGCTCGGCGTCGCAGGTGGTCGCGATCTGTCTGCGCGGGATCGGGAAGTCTTCGGTGGAGTCGGCGGCGGCGGTCGCGGGGAACATCGCGCCGGCCAGGCCGAGAAGCAGAGCGAGAGCGCCTGTGCGCAGGCTGTTATGGAGCCGAGACATATTGATAACCGTAGCACTTTCCGGGCTTCCGAGAACGATCGGCCGAAAATCTGTAGCCCATCTCACTACCCGTTGCGATCAGGAATTATCACGTGCAACGGATCCGGCCGCAGCTCCGGCGGAGCCTGGCTGTAGTCGCCGAACGGACCGTCCCGGCGCTCCACCGCGGCCCGTGGCCCCTCGGTTTGGGCGATGCGGATGAACTCCAGCGCGTCCGGGGTGTTGCGCATCAGCCCGTCGAGTATCCCGCCGAGCAGTTGGGTGGACGCCAGGCCCATGTTCTCGTAGGCCTGGTTGACCATCAGCTTCTGCGCCCGCAGCTGCGACAACGGGATCCGGGCCAGTTCGGCGGCGATCTCGGCGACCCGGGCTTCGAGTCGCTCGAACGGCACCGCCTCGTTGATCAACTCGACCTCGGCGGCCTGCACGCCGGTCAGCGGCCGGCCGGTCAACGCGTGCCATTTCGCCCTGGCCAAGCCCAGCCGGTACATCCACATGCCGGTCAGATAGGCCCCCCAGATCCGGCTGTAGGGGGTGCCGATCACGGCGTCCTCACTGGCGATCACGATGTCGGCGCACAACGCGTAGTCACTGCCCCCGCCCACGCACCAGCCGTGGACCTGCGCGATCACCGGTTTGGTGGCCCGCCAGATCGACATGAACTTCTGGTGCGGGCCCGTCGCCGCGGTCACCATCGCGAAATCCTTGCCCGGATCCCACCGGCCGTCGCTGTCCATGTGGTCCGCCCAGTGCCGGAAACCGCCGCCGAAGTCGTACCCGGCACAGAACGCCCGGCCGGCGCCGCGCAACACGACGACCTTGACGTCGTGGTCGTGTTCGGCCCGCCGGATTGCCGCCTCGATCTCGTCGGGCATGGGCGGGACGATGGTGTTGAGTTGCTCGGGGCGATTCAGCGTGATCGTGGCCACCGGCCCGGCCGTGTCGTACAAGAGCGTTTCGAACTCGGGAGTCATAGCGCGAAGCGAAGCCGGTGCCCGACTCGGGTGTCAAGCGCCGCCGGTCAGCACTCGGCGGCCGCCCGGGACCGGCGCCGGACCAACCACCCGACCAGCACCGCGACACCGACCAGGGCACCGGCTGCCAGCAGGTATTTCTCGTAACGCTGGAATCCCGCGTACAGCGCGCCGATGTGGTTGCCGGCCAGGTATCCGGCCAGCACCCAGACCACGACCCACACCGCGGACCCCAGGGCGTTGTAGGCCAGATAGCGCTGCCACCGCATCCGCGCGAGGCCGGCGGCGATCCCACTGGCCTGGCGCAGGCCGTCGACGAATCGGCCGAGCGGCACCACGATCTGGCCCCGCCGCTCGAAGAAGCGTTCGGTCTTGGCCAGCCGATCCTTGGTGAGGAACACATAGCGACCGAAGCGCAGCACCAGTTCGCGACCCCCGTAGCGGCCGATCGCGTAGCCGGCGTTGTCGCCGACGACGGCGGCCAGGAATCCCGCGAGCAGTACCAGAGCCAGGTTCAAATGACCGACACCGGCGTACATACCCGCCACCACCAGGATGATCTGTCCCGGCAGCGGAATGCCGACGCCTTCCAACCCGACCAGGACGATCACGGCGGCGTACCCGAACTTGTCCAGCGTTGGGGCAAGCGACTGGAGGGCTCCCGGGAGCTGCGCGGACATGAGTCCCAGGGTGCCCAAACTGACCCGGCGCTAGACGTCGTGCAGATCACGCCGCACGGTTCGGGGCACTCGCAACCGGGTATCTGCCAGATCAGCGTGTCCTGCGCGGACAGGGGTGATGAGCGTTGATACGCCGAAATTCTCAGACAAAGCGTCCCAGGCGCGAGAGCGGACTGCGCCGGGCACTGCACGAGTTTCTCGGCGTCCCGCTGGCCATAATCGCCGCGTTCATCGCGATCGCCATCGCCACCAGCGTGCTCGACGGCGACGACACCACCTGGTTGCAACCCGTCAAGCACCTGCTGTCGAAGCTGGCGCCGCCGCAGGAGAACCAGTCGATGCTGCGCACCGTGGCACCGGGGATGCTCACGTTGATGACCATCACGTTCGTCCTGTTGCTCACCTTGGTCCAGCGCATGTCCGACGTGTTCACCTGGGTGGTGGTCGAGCAGTTCCTGAGCCGGCGCGTCAACCAGACCTTCTTCGGCTATTTCGCCGGACTGTCGGCGTTCTACGTCGTCGTCCTGGCGCTCGTCGACCCCGATCAAGCGGTGTTCAGCACGGTGACCGCGCTGGTGCTCAGCGTGCTGGCGTTGGCCGGGCTGGTCGTGTTCGGCTACCTGGTGCTCGACCAGCTGCGTCCGCCGTCAGTGGTGGAGCGCATCGTGCAGATCACCATCGCCACCCGCGACCGCCAGCTCGAGTGGCTGCGGCGGGTACGGGACAAGCCACAGCTCGCGCATCTACCGGCTACCACCGTCCGTTCGCAGTGCACCGGGTACCTGGTGGACATCGACCTGAAACTGCTCGACCGCGCGCTGCGTGATGTCCCGGGCGAGGCGGAGATCGAACTCAACGCCAAGCTGGGCACGCACATGGTGGCCGGCACCCTGTTGGCGACGGTGCGCGGCGAAGACGCGGCCGAACGGGAACGCTTGGCACGCGCCGTGCTGGACGCGATGTGCTGTGGCCGGGAGCGGCAACTCGACCGCGAACCGTCCTACGGGGTGCACCAGCTGTCCAGCATGGGCTGGGGCGCCGCCACCCAGCGGGACTCCGAGGCGGCTTTGGTGACCGTCGACGGACTGCACGCCCTGCTGGCCCACTGGGCGCAGGAGTCCGACCCGCCGGTCGACGACCAGGTGCCGGTGGTGTACACCTACGACACGATCTGCGAGGTGCTCAAGGCGTTGTCGAGCATCGCCGTCGGCGCCATCGAGGGCGGCCAACACCAGACCTGCGCCCAGGTGCTGAACGTGTTCGCGATGGCCATCCCGACGTTGTCCGCCGATCACCAGCGCACGGCGACACGACACGTACGCAACACGTTGATGACGGCTGCCCAGCACCCGCGCACCGCCGAACTCGAACATGCGATGACCGAGCTACGACAGGCGTTGGGGGACAACGGTCATTGCGAGCTGGCCGCCGAACTCGATCGCGTCGCCGCCGAACTGGACCGCCCACTGTCGAAGCGCTGAGGCGCGCCCAGGGTTCGCCACAGGAACGAGTACGTCAGCGCCTGCTTGAAGGCGAGCTGCTCGTTGTCGGCGGCGCCGCCGTGGCCGCCCTCGATGTTCTCGTAGTACCAGACCCGGTGACCGGCGGCTTCCAGGGCGGCGGTCATCTTGCGGGCATGTCCGGGGTGGACCCGGTCATCGCGCGTCGAGGTGGTCATCAGGATCGGCGGGTACTCGCGGTCGGCCGAAATGTTCTGGTACGGCGAGTATTCGGAGATGAACGCCCAGTCGTCGGGGTTGTCCGGGTCGCCGTATTCGGCTACCCAGGAGGCGCCGGCCAGCAGCAGGTGATACCGCTTCATGTCCAGCAACGGCACGCTGCACACCAGCGCCCCGACCTTCTGCGGGTACTTGGTCAGCATGATCCCCATCAGCAGACCGCCGTTGCTGCCGCCCTGGGCGCCGAGTTGCCCGACGGTGGTGACGCCGCGTGCCACCAGATCGTCGGCGACCGCGGCGAAATCCTCGGCCACCTTGTGCCGGCCCTCGCGCATCGCCTGGGTGTGCCAGCCCGGCCCGTATTCGCCGCCGCCGCGGATGTTCGCCAGCACGTAGGTGCCGCCGCGGGCCAGCCACAGCCGGCCCAGGACGCCGCTGTAGCCCGGGGTGTTCGCGGTCTCGAAGCCTCCGTAGCCGTACAGCAGGGTGGGGCCCGGACCGTCGGCTTCGGCGGGTCGCACCAGGAAGTAGGGGATCGGCGTCCCATCCTCGGATGTCGCGAAATGCTGTGATACTGAGAGGTTTTCGGCGTCGAAGAAGGACGGCGCGGACTTGATCGGTTCGAGGCCGGCCGGGCCGGTGCCGCGAAGTAGCCGGGACGGCGTGTCGAAACCGCTGGAGTCGAGGAAGAATTCGTCGCCGGTGTCGTCGGCCGCGACGATCACGGTGTTGGTCGACGCCGGGATGCCGGCGATCGATTCGCGCTGCCAGCTAGCCGGCGTGACGATCTCGACGCGGCTGGCCACGTCGGCCAGCGAGACGATCAGCAGCCGGTCCCGCGTCCAGGCGTAGTGGTACAGGCAGGTGTGTTCGTCGGGCTCGAAAACGACAGCCAATTCCCTTGCGCCGCTTAAGAATTCGTCATAGTTGGCGGCCAGCAGCGAGCCGGCGCGATAGGTGGAGTCACCGATCGTCCAGTCGGAACGCAGCTCGATCAGCAACCACTCGCGGTGCACCGACATGCTGCTGGCGTCGCTGGGCACCTCGATCGGGATCAGCTCGGTGCCCCGCAGCTCATAACGCTGCCGATTCCAGAAGTCCAGGGAGCGGCCGACGAAGGTGCGCACGAAACCCGGGGTGCGATCGGTGGAGCCGCCGACGCTGACGTCGCTGCGGGCTCCTTCGTAGACGGTTTCGGCGTCGGTCAACGGGGTGCCACGGCGCCAGCGCTTGACGATGCGCGGATAGCCGGACTCGGTCATCGAATCGGGGCCGAAGTCGGTGCCCACCAGCACGGTGTCCGGGTCGTCCCAGTCGATCTGCGACTTCGCCTCCGGCAGTTCGAACCCGTCGGGCACGAATTCGCGGGTCAGCATGTCGAATTCCCGCACCACGACCGCGTCCGAACCTCCCGGGGAGAGGCTGACCAGGGCGCGGGTGAGCTCGGGTTCGATCACGTTGGCGCCGGCCCACACCCAGTTCCGGCCGTCGGCGCGGCCGAGGGCGTCGACGTCGATGAGCACGTCCCAGTCCGGGGAATCGCTGCGGTAACTCTCCAGCGTGGTGCGTCGCCACAAACCGCGCGGATTGGTCGCGTCGCGCCAGAAGTCGTAGAGGAACTCACCGCGGCGACGCACATACGGGATGCGGGCGTCGGTGTCGAGCACCTCCAGCGCCTCGGCGCGCATCGCCTCGAAGTCGCCGGTGCAGAACTGCGCCGTGGTGGGCTCGTTGCGCGCCCGCACCCAGTCCAGCGCCGTCTCGCCGGTGACGTCCTCCAGCCACAGGTACGGGTCCTCAGAAGCTTCAGCTGCCATGACGGCCATTGTGTCCCCAGCGGTAGTGTGAGCCGTATTACATGAACCAAAAGAGGAGCCGAACAGATGACTGTCTTCGCACGTCCGGGTGCTGCCGATGCGCTGATGTCATTCGAATCGAGGTACGGGAACTTCATCGGCGGCGAATGGGTTGCGCCGGCCGCCGGCCGGTACTTCGAGAACCCGACGCCGGTCACCGGCCAGGCGTTCTGTGAGATCCCGCGGTCCGACGAGACCGACGTCGAGAAGGCGCTGGACGCCGCGCACGCCGCGGCGCCCGCCTGGGGAAAGACTGCCCCCGCCGAGCGGGCCGCGATCCTGAACAAGATCGCCGACCGCATCGACGAGAACACCGAGGCGCTGGCGGTGGCCGAGGTGTGGGACAACGGCAAACCCATCCGCGAGACGCTGGGAGCCGACATTCCGTTGGCCGGGGACCACTTCCGGTATTTCGCCGCGGCCATCCGCGCCCAGGAGGGCGCGCTGTCCCAGATCGACGAGGACACGGTCGCCTACCACTTCCACGAACCGCTCGGCGTCGTCGGCCAGATCATCCCGTGGAACTTCCCCATCCTGATGGGCGCCTGGAAGCTGGCTCCGGCGCTGGCGGCCGGCAACGCGATCGTGCTCAAGCCCGCCGAACAGACCCCGGCCTCGATCCTGTACCTGATGTCGCTGATCGGTGACCTGTTGCCGCCCGGGGTGGTCAACATCGTCAACGGCTTCGGCACCGAGGCCGGCAAGCCGCTGGCCTCCAGCAACCGGATCGCCAAGGTCGCGTTCACCGGTGAGACCAGCACCGGGCGGCTGATCATGCAGTACGCCAGCCAGAACCTGATCCCGGTCACCCTGGAACTCGGCGGCAAGAGTCCCAACATCTTCTTCTCCGACGTGATGGCCGCCAACGACGACTTCCAGGACAAGGCGCTGGAAGGGTTCACGATGTTCGCGCTCAACCAGGGCGAGGTGTGCACCTGCCCGTCGCGCAGCCTGATCCAGTCCGACATCCACGACGAGTTCCTGGAACTCGCGGCGATCCGCACCAAGGCCGTCCGGCAGGGCGATCCGCTGGACACCGAGACCATGCTGGGTTCGCAGGCCTCCAACGATCAGCTGGAAAAGATCCTGTCCTACATCGACATCGGCAAGGACGAGGGCGCCCGCGTGGTCACCGGCGGTGAGCGCGCGGAGCTGGGCGGGGACCTGTCCGGTGGCTTCTACGTGCAGCCGACGATCTTCAGCGGCAACAACAAGATGCGGGTCTTCCAGGAGGAGATCTTCGGGCCTGTCGTCGCCGTGACGCCGTTCGACACCTACGAGGACGCGATGGGCATCGCCAACGACACGTTGTACGGGTTGGGCGCGGGAGTGTGGAGCCGCGACGGCAACACCGCCTACCGCGCCGGGCGCGAGATCAAGGCCGGCCGGGTGTGGGTCAACTGCTATCACGTGTATCCGCCGCACTCGGCGTTCGGCGGCTACAAGCAGTCCGGCTTCGGCCGCGAAGGACACAAGATGGCGCTCGAGCACTACCAGCAGACCAAGAACCTGTTGGTGTCCTACTCCGACCAGGCGATGGGCTTCTTCTGACGGACAGTTCGAGGCCATCTTGTGATCGGTGACGCGCCGGGAAGGTACCCGGTCGCGCGGCGGTGAGTCAGTAAGGTCGTACACCGTGATTCCCCTTCCGCGGGCGTGGTTGTTGGCCGGCGGCATGCTCGCCGGGATTGCGGTCGGGCAACTGCTTGCCGTGGCATCCCGCGTGCTGATCGACGTCCGGATCCGACCGGACGTCGCGATCGCGCTGGTGGTCGGGATTCCCAGCGTGATCGGGCTGTCGGTGATCCTGTTCTCCGGACGGCGCTGGGTGACCATGGCCGGGGCGGCGATCCTGGCGTTGGCGCCCGGCTGGTTCGGGATGCTCGTCGCTCTGCAGGTGGTGTCCAGTGGCTAGCTCGAAGGTCGAGCAGGAGCTCGAATCCGGCCCGGGGACCGAGGCTTTCGTGCCGGACTTCGACGACGGCGAGCCCTCGGTGCCGTTCGTGCCGGACTTCGACACCGACTCCCAGGCATTCGTGGCATTGGCGGGCCTCGACGAGGCGGAGCCGGAACCGGAGGCGGAGCCGGAGGCACCAGACGACCCCGAAGACGAGCCCGACGTCTCGCCGGGACCGGTTGCCGTCCCCGGCCGCTATGTCTACCTGAAGTGGTGGAAGCTGGTCCTGGTGCTGTCCGGAGTGTGGTCGATCGCCGCGGTGTTCGGCCTCAGCTTGTACTACTGGTGGTATCACGACCTGGACAAGACGCCGTCGATGTTCGTGGTGTTCGGTTACGTGGTGGTGTGCACGGTCGCCGGCCTGATCCTGGCGATGGTGGAGTCCAAACCGTTGATCGCCGCGCTGTCGATCGCGGTGCTGTCGGCGCCGTTCGCCTCGGTCACCGCGGTAGCCCCGCTCTACGGCTACTTCTACTGCGAGCAGGTGGCGACCCCGTGTCTGATGGGCGTGGTGCCCGAATAACCTGCCACCGTTAGGGTGAACTGGTGACTTCCCACTATGACGTCGTCGTTCTCGGAGCAGGTCCCGGCGGGTACGTAGCAGCCATCCGTGCCGCGCAGCTCGGTCTGAAAACCGCCATCGTCGAGCCGAAGTACTGGGGCGGTGTCTGCCTCAACGTCGGCTGCATCCCGTCGAAGGCGTTGCTGCGCAACGCCGAACTGGCCCACATCTTCACCAAGGAAGCCAAGGTGTTCGGCATCAGCGGTGAAGCCACCTTCGACTTCGGCGTCGCCTATGACCGCAGCCGCAAGGTCGCCGAGGGCCGGGTCGCCGGCGTGCACTACCTGATGAAGAAGAACAAGATCACCGAGATCCACGGCTACGGAAAGTTCACCGACGCCAACACGCTGCAGGTCGAACTCAACGACGACGGGGGCACCCAAGAGGTCACCTTCGACAACGCCATCATCGCCACCGGCGCCAGCACCCGACTGGTGCCCGGTACGTCGCTGTCGGAGAACGTCGTCACCTACGAGAAGCTGATCCTGACCCGCGAACTGCCGTCCTCGATCATCATCGCCGGCGCCGGTGCCATCGGCATGGAGTTCGGCTACGTGCTGAAGAACTACGGTGTGGACGTCACCATCGTGGAGTTCCTGCCGCGCGCGCTGCCCAACGAGGACGCCGACGCCTCCAAGGAGATCGAGAAGGCGTTCAAGAAACTGGGCGTCAAGATCCTCACCGGCACCAAGGTCGAATCCATAGATGACAGCGGGTCCAGCGAAGGTGGCGTCACCGTCACCGTCAGCAAGGACGGCAAGTCCGACGAACTCAAGGCCGAAAAAGTGTTGCAGGCCATCGGGTTTGCGCCCAACGTCGAAGGCTACGGCCTGGACAAGGCCGGCGTCGAACTCACCGACCGCAAAGCCATCGGCATCACCGACTACATGCAGACATCCACCCCGCACATCTACGCCATCGGCGACGTCACCGGCAAACTGCAACTGGCGCACGTCGCCGAGGCCCAGGGCGTCGTGGCAGCCGAAACTATCGGCGGCGCAGAGACTTTGGCGCTGGGCGACTACCGGATGATGCCGCGCGCCACGTTCTGCCAGCCCAACGTCGCCAGCTTCGGCCTCACCGAGGAACAGGCCCGCGACGAGGGCTACGACGTGGTGGTGGCCAAGTTCCCGTTCACCGCCAACGCCAAGGCGCACGGCGTGGGCGACCCCAGCGGGTTCGTCAAGCTGATCGCCGACGCCAGGTACGGCGAACTCATCGGCGGGCACCTGGTCGGTCACGACGTGTCCGAGTTGCTGCCCGAACTGACCCTGGCGCAGAAGTGGGACCTGACCGCCAACGAGCTGGCCCGCAACGTCCACACCCACCCGACCATGTCCGAAGCGCTGCAGGAGTGCTTCCACGGGCTGGTCGGTCACATGATCAACTTCTGACGGCATGGCGACCCGGACCTCCGAGACGATCGTCGGCGCCGTCGGTGGTGTGCTGGCGGGCTACATCCTGTGGCTGGCCGCCATCGCCGTCGGAGATGATTTCACGACGGTGAGCAGGTGGAGCGTCTTGGTGCTGCTGGGGTCCGGCGCGCTGGTGGCCGGCGGGGTGCTCGGCGGACTGGCGATGCGCTGGCGTCGCAAGCACGGTTGGGCGGCGTTCGCGTTCGGGCTGCCGATTCTCCCGCTGGTGCTGTCGCTGGCCGTGCTGGCCAACATCTATCTGTGATCGGCCGGGTTGTCCAACGGGATTCCGAGCGCGGTGATCGTCGCGGCCAGTCCGTCGTAATGCGTTGCCAGCATGCAGAATTCGATCAGCCGCGGCCGGTTCAGGTGCGCCGCGAGCTGCTGCCACGTCTCGGCGCCGATGGTCCGGTCCTTGATCAACTCGTCGGTCGCGTTCAACAGCGCCTGCTGACGCGCACTGAGCACCCTGCGCGGCCCGTCGCTGGCCGGCGGGTCCGGCCAGGCGAAGATCGCGGCCTGCGTCTGGGCGTCCAGTCCGGCCTGGCGGGCCAGTCTGCGATGGTGCTGTAGCTCGTATTCGCAGGACCGCAGATGCGCGACCCGCAGGATCACCAGTTCGGTGTCGATCGTGGGCAGCCGTCCCCGCAGGATCCGGGCGCCGTAGAGCAGCCACGTCCAGAACAGCGACTGCCGGTAGCCCAGGGTGGTGAACAGATGCATCTCCGGTGCGCGGACAGTACGCGCGCCCAGTTTGGCCAGCACCCAGTTGACCGGGCCCAGTTGCCGGAACCGGCCGGGCGGGATCCGCACGACCGCACCCCCGCTCTGGTTGCCGGTCATGCGTGCCGCACCAGGTAGGGCGACACCGTGCTGCGGTGCTCGTCGAGATCCAGCGCGCGTCCCAGGGCGGGGAACGCCCGCTGCGGGCAGTCGTCGCGTTCGCAGACTCGGCAACCCGCGCCGATCGGCGTCGCGGTGCTCTTCGGGTCCCCGGACAAATCGAGTCCTTCCGAATAGACGAGTCGGTGCGCGTGGCGAAGCTCGCAACCCAGGCCGATCGCGAAGGTTTTGCCGGGCTGACCATACCGGGCCGCGCGCCGCTCCACGGTGCGGGCCACCCAGAGATAGTTGCGGCCGTCGGGCATCTGGGCGATCTGGACCAGGATCTTGCCCGGGTTGGCGAAGGTCTCGTAGACGTTCCACAACGGGCAGGTGCCGCCGGTCGAGGAGAAGTGAAAACCCGTGGCGGACTGACGTTTTGACATGTTGCCGGCGCGATCCACCCGGACGAACGAGAGCGGCACGCCCCGCATCGAGGGCCGCTGCAGCGTGGAGAGCCGGTGCGCGATGGTCTCGTAACTCACCGAATAGAACGCTGACAACCGTTCGACGTCGTACCGGAAATTCTCGGCGACGTCGTGAAATTGGCGGTAGGGCAGCACCGTCGCCGCGGCGAAGTAGTTGGCCAGCCCGAGCCGGGCCAGGGTGCGTGACTCGTCGCTGGTGAACTTGCCCGCTTCGACCAGGCTGTCGATCAGGTCCCCGAACTCGAGGTAGGCCAACTCGGCGGCCATCTTGAACACCTGCTGGCCCGCCGCCAGATGGTTGCTGAACTCCAGCGTCTTGGTGGCGGGGTCGTAGCGGTGCAGCACGTTCTCACCCAGATCGATACGCCGGGTGATGTGCACGCCGTGCACCTCGGTGAGCCGACGGGTCAGCTCGCGGGCCAGATCGGCCTGGTGCATCCGCATCTTGGCGGTCAGGTCCTCGGCCGCGGTGTCGAGTTCGTGCAGATAGTTCTGGCGTTGGTAGAAGTAGTCGCGCACCTCTTCGTGCGGCATGGTGATGGATCCGCTGCCGCTGCTGCCGTCGAAGTAACGCTCCTCGGTGGCGGCGGCCAGTTGGGCGGTGGTGAGTCGGTAGCGCTGATGCAGGTTGACGATCGCGCGGGCCAGGCCCGGGTGCGCGTTGACCATCTCGGCGACCTCGGTGGGGTCGACGTCGATGTCCAGGTCGCGGTCCAGTGTCACCTCCCGCAGTTCGGCGACCAGGCGGGTGGCGTCCTGCGAGGCGAAGAACGTCGCGTCCACCCCGAACATCTCGGTGATCCGCAGCAGCACCGCCACCGTGAGCGGACGCACGTCGTGTTCGATCTGGTTGAGATAGCTCGGCGAGATGTCCAGCATCTGGGCCAGCGCGGCCTGGCTGAATCCACGCTCGTTGCGCAGCTGCCGGACCCGGGCGCCGACAAACGTCTTGGACACCCACGGGAGCCTACGCCTGGTTGCGAAGAGGGGCTTGGCAAAGTTTGCAGGTTGGTGTTTGCGCGAGGCCATTGGCATGATTCGCTTCGGCCTTGCCGGGTAAACCCGGAAGGCGCCGACGGATTAGGGGAGTTGCCGCCGTGAGTTTGGACAAACAGTTGATGCCGGTGCCGGACGGCCACCCCGACGTCTTCGACCGCGAATGGCCGCTGCGGGTGGGTGACATCGACCGCACCGGTCGGCTGCGGCTGGATGCCGCCTGCCGGCACATCCAGGACATCGGTCAGGACCAGCTACGGGAGATGGGCTTCGAGGAAACCCATCCGCTGTGGATCGTACGGCGCACCATGGTCGACCTGATCCGGCCCATCGAGTTCCAGGACATGCTGCGCTGCCGGCGCTGGTGCTCGGGGTCCTCCAACCGCTGGTGTGAGATGCGGGTCCGGGTCGACGGCCGCAGGGGCGGGCTGATCGAGTCCGAGGCGTTCTGGATCCACGTGAACAAGGAAACCGAGATGCCGGCCCGGATCTCCGACGACTTCCTGGCCGGTCTGCACAAGACCACGTCGGTGGACCGACTCCGCTGGAAGGGTTACCTCAAGCCGGGCAGCCGCGACGACGCCGTCGAGATCCACGAATTCCCGGTCCGGGTCACCGACATCGACCTGTTCGACCACATGAACAACTCGGTCTACTGGAGCGTGGTCGAGGACTACCTGTTCACCCACTCCGAGCTCCTGAACGGCCCGCTGCGGGTGACCATCGAACACGAGGCCCCGGTCGCGCTGGGCGACAAGCTGGAGATCATCTCGCACGTGCATCCGGCCGGATCCACCGAGAAATTCGGTCCCGGCCTGTCCGACCGCACTGTTACAACGCTCACATATGCCGTCGGTGACGAGACGAAAGCCGTCGCCGCGCTGTTCGCTCTCTAACAGTACGAGCGTTCTGTTAAATTACCGTTGACCTGCAGTTCTTGTTACTGCCCGGTAGCTTCTGAACCGGTTCAGTAGATTTGCGGCTTCGCAGACTTCACAAAATGACCGGAAGTCATAGCCGAAATTTGCAAGTGAAATGGGTGGACCTGCAGGAATTCGCTGTGTCAAGGTCGTGTTAGCACACAAGTGAAGTTGGGTCCCGGGCGTCCGGTCGGACGGAGCGGTGGGCCATCAGCAATCAGTAGTAACACCGGTAAGGAGCTGTCCAATGTCTGAAGTTGGCACCCCCAAGAGCGCTGAAGCAATCCAGCACGACTGGGACCACAACCCCCGCTGGAAGGGCGTCGAGCGCACCTACACCCCCCAGGACGTCGTCGCGCTCCAGGGCCACGTCGTCGAGGAACACACCCTGGCCCGCCGCGGCGCGGAGGTGTTGTGGGAGCAGCTGCACGAGATGGACTTCGTCAACGCGCTGGGCGCGCTGACCGGCAACATGGCCGTCCAGCAGGTCCGCGCCGGGCTGAAGGCGATCTACCTGTCCGGTTGGCAGGTCGCCGGCGACGCCAACCTGTCCGGCCACACCTACCCCGACCAGAGCCTGTACCCGGCCAACTCGGTGCCGCAGGTGGTGCGTCGCATCAACAACGCGCTGCTGCGCGCCGACGAGATCGCCAAGGTCGAGGGCGACCGCTCCGTGCAGAACTGGCTGGCGCCGATCGTCGCCGACGGTGAAGCCGGCTTCGGTGGTGCGCTCAACGTCTACGAGCTGCAGAAGGCGATGATCGCCGCCGGTGTCGCCGGTTCGCACTGGGAAGACCAGCTGGCCTCGGAGAAGAAGTGCGGCCACCTCGGCGGCAAGGTGCTCATCCCCACCCAGCAGCACATCCGCACCCTGACCTCGGCCCGGCTGGCTGCCGACGTCGCCGGTGTGCCGACCGTGGTCATCGCGCGTACCGACGCCGAGGCCGCCACGCTGATCACCTCCGACGTCGACGAGCGGGACCGTCCGTTCATCACCGGTGAGCGCACCAACGAGGGCTTTTACCGGGTCAAGAACGGCCTGGAGCCGTGCATCGCCCGCGCCAAGGCCTACGCGCCGTACTCCGACCTGATCTGGATGGAGACCGGCACGCCGGACCTCGAGCTGGCCAAGAAGTTCGCCGAGGGCGTCAAGAGCGAGTTCCCCGACCAGATGCTGGCCTACAACTGCTCGCCGTCGTTCAACTGGCGCAAGCACCTCGACGACGACACGATCGCCAAGTTCCAGAAGGAGCTCGGTGCGATGGGCTTCAAGTTCCAGTTCATCACGCTGGCCGGCTTCCACGCCTTGAACTACTCGATGTTCGATCTGGCCCACGGCTACGCCCGCAACCAGATGAGCGCCTACGTGGAGCTGCAGGAGCGTGAGTTCGCCGCCGAGAGCCGTGGCTACACCGCCACCAAGCACCAGCGCGAGGTGGGTGCGGGTTACTTCGACCGCATCGCCACCACGGTGGACCCGACCTCGTCGACCACCGCGCTCGCGGGCTCGACCGAAGAGGGTCAGTTCCACTGAGTTAGGTTGAGTTAGTCTGCCGAGCAGACGCAAAAGCACCCTTTTGCGGCGCAAAAGTGGTGCTTTTGCGTCTGTTCGCGGTTAGAAGGAGGCACTGTGATCGAGCGAGTCGGGGTTGTCGGGGCCGGCCAAATGGGTTCCGGGATTGCCGAGGTGTCGTTGCGCGCCGGTGTGGGTGTGACGGTGTTCGAGACCACCGAGGCGCTGGTCACCGCGGGCCGCAACCGCATCGTCAAGTCGCTCGAGCGCGGCGTCAGTGCGGGCAAGATCACCGAGCGCGAGCGCGACCGCGCGCTGGGTCTGTTGAGCTTCACCACCGACCTCGCCGACCTGGCCGACCGGCAGTTGGTGATCGAAGCCGTCGTCGAGGACGAGAAAGTGAAGGGCCAGATCTTCGCCGAGCTGGACCGGGTGATCACCGATCCCGACGCCGTGCTGGCCTCCAACACCTCGAGCATTCCGATCATGAAGATCGCCGCGGCCACCCAGAACCCGCAACGGGTGCTCGGGTTGCACTTCTTCAACCCGGTCCCGGTGCTGCCGCTGGTCGAGTTGGTGAGCACGCTGGTCACCGACCAGGCCGCCGCCGAGCGCGTCGAGGAGTTTGCCAGCGGCGTGCTGGGCAAGCAGGTGGTGCGCTGCTCGGACCGTTCCGGTTTCGTGGTGAACGCGCTGCTGGTGCCTTACCTGCTGTCCGCGATCCGGATGGTGGAGGCGGGATTCGCGACGGTCGAAGACGTCGACAAAGCCGTGGTGGCCGGGCTTTCGCACCCGATGGGCCCGCTGAAGCTGTCCGATCTCGTCGGCTTGGACACCCTCAAGCTGATCGCGGACAAGCTCTACGAGGAGTTCAAGGAGCCGCACTACGGGCCGCCGCCGCTGTTGCTGCGGATGGTGGAAGCGGGTTTGCTGGGTAAGAAGTCCGGGCAGGGTTTCTACAAGTACTGAGACAACCCAGGGTTTACTTCTGCAGGGTGAACTGGTCGACGTCGGTGTAGCCCTGCCGGAAGAGCTTCGCGCAACCCGTCAGGTACTTCATGTAGCGGTTGTAGACCTTCTCCGACTGGATCGCGATCGCCTTCTCCCGCTGGGCTTCCAGTGCCGTCGCCCACGTCTCCAGGGTCCGCGCGTAGTGCAGCTGCAGCGACTGGATCCGTGTCGTGGTGAACCCCGCGGCGCCGGCATGTTCCTCGACCACCGGAACCGTGGGCAGATCACCGCCGGGGAAGATCTCGGCCAGGATGAACTGGCTGAAGTGCACGATTTCGTGGGTCAACGGCAGCCCCTTGGCCCGGGCCTCGCGCATCGTCGGCCGCACGATGGTGTGCAGCAGCATGATGCCGTCGCTGGGCAGCACCTCGTTTGCCATCTTGAAGAACCGCGGGTAGCGCTGGCGCCCGAAGTGCTCGAACGCGCCGATCGAGACGATCCTGTCGACGGGCTCGTGGAACTTCTCCCACCCCTCGAGCAGCACCCGCCTGG
The DNA here is from genome assembly GCF_059812185.1 of Mycobacterium sp. NGS67. Classification (NCBI taxonomy): domain Bacteria; kingdom Bacillati; phylum Actinomycetota; class Actinomycetes; order Mycobacteriales; family Mycobacteriaceae; genus Mycobacterium; species Mycobacterium sp. NGS67. The sequence goes on along the minus strand of NZ_JCALCF010000009.1, from coordinate 95,005 downwards.
TGCGGGGCGTGTCCAGCTCGTCGAACTTCTTCTGGACGTGGATGGCCTGGTTCTCCGACAACGTCAAGCCGACGACGTTGACGTCGTATTTCTCGATCGCCCGTCGCATGGTGGCGCCCCAGCCGCAACCGATGTCCAGCAGCGTCATACCGGGCTCGAGGTTCAGCTTGCCCAGGGCGAGGTCGATCTTGGCGTACTGAGCCTCTTCCAGCGTCATGTCGTCCCGCTCGAAATAGGCGCAGCTGTACGTCTGGGTGGGGTCCAGGAAAAGCCGGAAGAAGTCGTCGGAGAGGTCGTAGTGCGCTTGCACGTTGCCGAAATGCGGCGTGAGCTGCACGGCCATAAACGAAGTGCCTTTCTGTTATCGGGGCGGTGCCAGGCACGACTTCCCGATGTATTCCCTGCATGTTAGCCGCTGTCGACACCCCCAGTCGCCCTCATCCTTGAGCCGACGGGGCGACGCGGGGGTCGCAAAGTCCCCCCAGGCGCGTACCTAACCCGGGTTCGAGCTCTGTTTGAGCTGCTCCCAGGCGGGCACGATCGGCGACGGATGCGCCTGTTCGCGGAACTTGTCGAGCGATCCGCCCGCCTCCACGATCCCGCACAGCGCGCTCCAGCTCAACATCGTCAGGTAGTCGATCAGCTCGTCGCTGCTCATCCGCGGGTCCGACATCCAGGAGTGGGTCGCCAGTTGCACCCCTCCGACGATCAGATACGCCCACGGCTCCACCCCGCCGGTGTCCATGCCTGCCTCGCGCATGCGCCGGCGCAGCATCACCGCGATCATGCGGGCGATGATCCGCTCGGAGTCGGCGATCACCTTGCTCTTGCTGCCCGAGCTGTTGGCCATCACGAACCCGTACGGCTCGGGTTCGGCGGCCATGGTCTCGACGTACACGCGGATCACCTCGCGCGTCAGCTCATAGCCGTCCAGATTCGACGACAGCGCCGCGGCCATGTTCGGAATCAGGGTGGTCTGCGCAAAGCGCATCATCACGGCCGTCGTCAGGTCGTTCTTGTCGACGAAGTAGCGGTACAGCACCGTCTTGGAGACCCCGATTTCGGCGGCGATCTCGTCCATGCTCAGAAAGCGGCTCTGTCGGCGAATCGCCTCGATCGTCCCGTCGACGAGCTCATTGCGGCGCTCCACCTTGTGCTGGTGCCACCGCCGCTTGCGACCGTCGGTCTTTGCGGTGCGAGCCGGAATATGCTGTGCCACTGTCGCCGGATCCCATTCGTCTAGTCGCATCGATACTACGGCTTGGTGGGGTCGGTCTGGTGGACGTGCCGGAGTGCGTGAGTGCTTCCGACCAGTGTGGGTAACACTAACCGGTGGTCGCGATGACAGATGATGGTGTGGTGGCACACAGAGTTGACGGTCCGGGCGCAGGCGGGAACGCGCGGCCGACCGAGGGCCGGCCGAACCGCACGTCGTTCGCCGAGTCGTTCGCCGGGGCCGATGCGCAGGCCGACGCCGAACGACGCACCGCGCTGCGCCGGATGAAGGCCGTCGCGTTGGGCTTCCTGCTCGGCGCCACGGTGGTGTTCCTGCTCTGCCGGTGGGCCAATGCGCACGGGACCGCGCCGCAGTGGGTCGGCTACGTCGGGGCGGCAGCCGAGGCGGGCATGGTGGGCGCGCTCGCGGACTGGTTCGCGGTGACGGCCTTGTTCAAGCACCCGCTGGGCATCCCCATTCCGCACACCGCGATCATCAAGCGCAAAAAAGACCAGCTCGGGGAGGGTCTGGGGACCTTCGTGCGGGAGAACTTCCTGTCGGCGGAGGTCGTGGAGAACAAGCTGCGCGACGCGCAGGTGCCGAGCCGGCTCGGCAAATGGCTGGCCGAACCCGCGCACGCGCAGCGGGTGGCGGCCGAGACGGCGACCGTGCTGCGGGTGCTGGTGGAACTGCTGCGTGACGACGACGTGCAGCAGGTGATCGACCGGATGATCGTGCGCCGTATCGCCGAACCGCAGTGGGGTCCACCGGTGGGCCGGGTGCTGCAGACGCTGCTGGCCGAGAACCGTCAGGAAGCGCTGATCCAGTTGTTGGCCGACCGGGCGTTCCAGTGGTCGCTGAACGCCGGGGTGGTGATCCAGCGGGTGGTCGAGCGCGATTCGCCGACCTGGTCGCCGCGGTTCGTCGACCATCTGGTCGGCGACCGTATCCACCGCGAGTTGATGGACTTCACCGACAAGGTGCGCCGCAGCCCCGACCACGAGCTGCGCCGGTCGGCCACCCGCTTCCTGTTCGAGTTCGCCGACGACCTGCAGAACGATCCGGACACCATCGCGCGGGCCGACGCCGTCAAAGAGCAACTGATGGCCCGTGAAGAGGTCGCCAATGCGGCGGCATCGGCCTGGCGGACCCTCAAACGACTGGTGCTCGAGGGCGTCGACGACCCGTCCAGCGCATTGCGTGGCCGCGTCGCCGACGCGGTAATCCGCATCGGGGAGTCGCTGCGCGACGATGCGGAGCTGCGCGACAAGGTCGACAACTGGATGGTGCGTGCCGCCCAGCATCTGGTTTCTCAATATGGGGTAGAGATCACAGCGATCATTACCGAGACGATCGAGCGTTGGGACGCCGAGGAGGCGAGCCGGCGCATCGAGCTGCATGTGGGGCGTGACCTGCAGTTTATCCGGATCAACGGGACGGTGGTCGGTGCTCTGGCGGGCCTGGTGATCTACACCGCGGCGCAGTTGCTGTTCTGACCGGGTGCTAGCAAGCGCTTGCAATTGCAAGCACTTCTCCGTAGCCTGGCAGGGGTAAGCGATCAAACCGACGCAAGGAGTGAAGTGGTGCCGCCGGAGGAGAAGTTGGGCAGCAAGGTGTCCACCAAAGCCTCCGATGTGGCCTCGGATATCGGTAGCTTCATCAGGTCGCAGCGCGAGACGGCGCAGTTCTCGATGCGCCAGCTCGCCGAGCGTTCGGGTGTCAGCAACCCCTACCTGAGCCAGGTCGAACGGGGATTGCGCAAGCCGTCCGCCGACGTCCTGGCCCAGATTGCCAAGGCGCTGCGCGTTTCCGCCTGGGTGCTCTACGAACGCGCCGGCATGCTCGACGCGAGCGAGACCAGCCAGGTACGGGACACGATCATCGCCGACACGGCGATAACCGAGCGTCAGAAGCAGGTTCTGTTGGACGTCTACGCGTCCTTCCTTCAGCAGAACGAGGCTAACCGTGAGGAGTGTCCGATCGAACCCGACAGAGAAGACTGACCAGCCCGTAGGGCCGACTCCCCGGCTTGTCGCCTCGGCAGTGACGTCCGCGACAGTTGTAAATCAACGGCCGTTCGGGTAACCAAAACGAAGGGGAAACCGTCGTTTCAAGTTTGCTGGCCACGCCGGGCAACTGAACCCGGTTCCCACCGACCCGACTATCCAGGAGGTTTCCGGCAAGTCGCGTGACCGACGTCAATCCGCGGGTCTTGACAACTCCGCCCCCCAGGAGCCGCCTCTTGCGCCTACTTCCACACCGTGAGAAATAACCCCTATATCGAAATCAATGAAAGGAACAACCAATGGCTGAGAACACCAACAACATCGAAGATCTCCGGGCCCCGCTGCTTGCCGCGCTCGGTGCTGCCGACCTGGCCCTCGCCACGGTCAACGACCTGCTCGCCAACCTGCGCGACCGCGCCGAGGAGACCCGCAGCAACCTGCGTGAGCGCGCCGAGGAGACCCGCACCGACACCCGCAGCCGGGTCGAGGAGAGCCGCGCTCGCCTGACCAACCTGCGCGAGGACCTGCCCGAGCAGATCGGTGAGCTGCGCGAGCGCTTCACCACCGAGGAGCTGCGCAAGGCCGCCGAGGGCTACCTCGAGGCCGCCACCTCCCGCTACAACGAGCTGGTGGAGCGCGGCGAGTCCGCCCTGCAGCGGCTGCGCAGCCAGTCGGCGTTCGAGGACGCCTCCGCTCGCGCCGAGGGCTACGTGGACCAGGCCGTCGAGCTGACTCAGGAAGCCCTGGGCACCGTTGCCTCGCAGACCCGCGCGGTCGGCGAGCGCGCCGCCAAGCTGGTCGGCATCGAGCTGCCCAAGAAGGCCGACGCCGCTGCCGCTCCGGCCAAGAAGGCCGCGCCGGCTCCGGCTGCCAAGAAGGCTCCCGCCAAGAAGGCCGCTGCGGCCAAGAAGGCGCCCGCCAAGAAGGCTCCGGCCAAGAAGGTCACCCAGAAGTAGCCTCACCAACTCGACTCCGAGTCGCTGTCCGTCAGCGGCTCGGAGTCGACGTTTCTGCGGCGTCCCGCATAGGGTGGTGGGCGTGCAAGTTGTCGGTACGGTCATGTGGGTCTTGTGGATCGCCGTCGTCGTGACGACGGTCTACGCATTGGTCAACGCTTCGCTCCAACGGTCGGACGCGTACATGGCAGCAGACAAGCAAACCAAGCCTGTTTGGCTGGCAATCTTGGCGGGCGCGCTGGCGCTCTCGGTACTTCTGTACGGCGTGCTGGGCGTGATGGCACTTGCGATCACGGCAGTGGCAACCGGCGTGTACCTGGTCGACGTGCGGCCCAGGTTGCTTGAGGTGCAGGGCAAGTCCCGCTAGCGAATGAAGCCGCTGATCTGTGCGCTGGCGGCGGCGCTGCTGTCGCTGCTGGGGGCGGTGCCCGCGGCTGCCGACCCGGCGTACGTCGACCACACCGAATGGGTTTTCTGGGGCGCAGGGCCGAGCTTGCGGGTCTACCCGACCCCGACGGCCCGCGCCGTCGCCCGGGAACAGGGGACCGCGGCGGCGGCCGACGCGGCCTGGGCGGAGGTGCTGGCCCGGTCGCCGGAGGCTGACACCCCCGGCATGCGGGCACAATTCGTCTGCCACTGGCAATTCGCCGAACTCGCCCAACCCGGCAAGACCAGCTGGAACCTGGAACCGTGGCGGCCCGTCGTAGACGACGCCGGAATGGTCGCGTCCGCCTGCAACCCGGGCGGCCGGGAGGAGCCGTTCTAGTGCCCGACCAACTCACTCGCCGCCAGCTGGCCGCACTCGTCGACCACACGCTGCTCAAACCGGAAGCCACCCCCGCCGAGGTGACCGCGCTGGTCGCCGAGGGCGCCGAACTCGGCGTCTACGCGGTCTGCGTGTCACCGCCGATGGTGCCGACCGCCCTGGCCGCCGGCGGGGTGCGGGTCGCCGCCGTCGCCGGCTTTCCGTCGGGCAAGCATCTGCCCGAGGTCAAGGCGCAGGAAGCAGCCGCGGCCGTCGCCGCCGGCGCCACCGAGATCGACATGGTCATCGACGTCGGCGCCGCGCTGACCGGTGACTTCGACGCGGTGCGCTCGGACATCGCGACGGTGCGCGCCGCGACGGATGGTGCGGTGCTCAAGGTGATCGTGGAGTCGGCCGTGCTGCTCGACCGGGCAGGCGAGCAGACGTTGAGCGAGGTCTGCCGCGCCGCGCGCCAGGCCGGCGCCGACTTCGTCAAGACGTCCACCGGGTTTCACCCGGCGGGCGGCGCGACGGTGCGTGCGGTGGAGGTGATGGCCGCGACGGTCGGCGGCCGGCTGGGCGTCAAGGCCAGCGGCGGCATCCGCACCACCGGCGACGCGATCGCGATGCTCGACGCCGGCGCCACCCGGCTGGGGCTGTCCGGTACCCGGGCGGTGCTGGACGGTCTGCGCTAACTCACAGATCGGCGAAGCAGGGATCGGTCTCGCCGGCGGGAATCGTGGCGTTGCGTGAGGAGAAGTGAACCACCACGTCGCTGTCGGTGACGTCGACACTGTCCGCTTTGATACCCAGCGGGAGCTTCGTGGTCAGGTCCGACGTGTATTCGTCGAGCGAGGACTGCACCGACTCCTTGGGCAACTTGAAGCCCAGCGCGTTGAAGCTGATGATCTCCAGCTTCAGTCCCCCGTTGGACACCGTCGGCTTGGCGACGATGTCGTTGAGGGTGCCTTTGAGTTCGACGGTCTTGTCGGCCGGATGCGTGGTCACACTTCGGGTGACGAATTCGCCCACCACGGGAATCGCGTTCTGCACGGTCTGCTTGATGCCGTCGGCCGTCCAGGTGATCGTCGCGTCGATCGCGCCGATCGTGCCTTTGGAGTCGGCCGTGTTGTTGAGTTTGACGTCTTTGATGCTGAGCTGCAGCTTCATGCCCTTGGCGTCTTTGATCTGGTTGCCGGCCGTCTCGATATTGATGTTGGTGTAGTGGTCGGTGATCACCTGCCACGTCACCAGCGGCGTCACCCCGAACGACGCCGTCGCCTCGTCCTTGACCTTGCACGCCGTCGCGGCCGCGATTTTGTTGTTGGCCTTGTTCCGGATGAACAGCTCGACGCCGATCAGCCCGGCGATGACGATCGCCAGGACGATGATCAGGACCAGCACGATCGACAGCGGGTCGCGAAATGAGCGCTTCTTTTTCTTGACCTCGCCCTGCGTGTCGGCGGGCGTGGCCAGCGGAGTCGTTTTGCTTGCAGCCGGGCCTGGCGGCGGCGGCTGGTTGGGCCGGCGGGTGTTCGCGTTGCCCAACGCGAAATTCTCGGTCGGTTGTGACGAGGGGGGCGGCTGCGGTTGCTGTCCCCGTCCGCCGCGGGGGTCGCCCGGGTTCGGTCTGGCGCCGTAGGGGTCGGATGCCGGGGGGCGGCCGAGCGGACCCTGATCGCCAGGTCGCGCCCAACCCGATGGGCCGTCTTTCCGTGGTCCCTGCGGAGTCGTCACCCCCGTGATTCTGCCCTATCGGGCTGCTGAAATGTTGCCCGGTTTCGCAGGACAGCGATCTTGTCCCGGGCCGCGGCCACCAGGTCGAGGTCGATGTCGGCGACCACCAGTTGCGGGTCGGCTCCGGCCGAGGCGATCACCTCGCCGAACGGGGACGCCACCAGGCTGCCCCCTACTCCGGTGGGTGCCCCCGACCCGTCCACCGCATCACCCGGGTCCGCCTGGCCGGCCGCGGCGATGAAACACGTCGAGTCCACGGCCCGCGCCCGGGACAGCAGCGTCCACTGCTCGAGTTTGCCCGGACCCGAACCCCAGGACGCGCACACCACGATCAGCTGGGCACCGCGGTCGGCGAGTTCGGTGTAGAGCGCGGGGAACCGGACATCGTAGCAGGTCGTCAAACCGACCCCGACGCCGTCGACGGTAACCACCACCGGGTCGGATCCCGGTGCGACGGTACGGGATTCGGTGAAACCGAACGCGTCGTAGAGGTGGATCTTGTCGTAGCGGGCGTCGGTGTCCGGTCCGGCGGCGATCAGCGTGTTGGTCACCCTGCCGTCACCGGACGGAGCGAACATGCCCGCGACGACGGTGATGCCTGCCTCGGCCGCGATTCGCCGGACGCCCTCGGCCCACGGCCCGTCCAGGTCCTGCGCGACGGGTTTGAGCGAGACGCCGAATCGGCACATGGTCGCCTCCGGGAACACCACCAGCTTCGCGCCCGCCGCGGCCGCCCGGCCGGTGTAGTCGTGCACCAGCTCCAAGTTCTGCGTCGGGTCGGTGCCGCTGAGAATCTGGGCCAGTGCGATCCGCATGAGTTTCAGCTTAGGGAGGTGGGCTCAGACGTTGTTGGCGATCCACTCGGTGGTGAAGCGTTGTTCCAGGATCATCAGCTCGCGCAACTGCGTGCCGATCAGATGCTCCAGCTTGCCGCCGATCAACGGGACACGCACCTGGATGGTGACGTTCGCGGCCATCCGGGAACCGCCGGTCTCGGCGTCGGGCGAGAGCACAGCGGTACCCCACAGGCTGACCGGCGCATCCACCAGCGAACTGCGGATGGACGCGGTCGCGATGCCGTCCTCGACCGGTCCCCAGCTCTCCTCCCGCCGGACGCACAGATCGCCGCGGTGCAGCTGGGTGACCAGGGCCGGAAGATTCTGCCGATAGACCCGCTGCAGGGTCACCACCGAGATGCTGTCCTCGGCCTCACCCAGGCGCATCTCTTCCAGCGTGGCGACGTCGACCGGGGTCTCGTCCAGCCGCGCCAGCCAGTACTGCTCCTCGTGGAACGCCCGGTGAACTTCCTCGACGCTGCCCTGGTAGACAGCCGACATGTCGAATGAGCGCGGCATATTTGTTCACGCTACCGTTACCGCCCGTGGTGGGTTCGCTATTTGCCGGTGCGCGCGTCACCGAATCGGTGCCGTTGGCGCCGTACACCACATTGCGGGTGGGGCCGGTAGCGCGGCGCGTAATTACTTGTGAGAGCAGCGATCAGGTGATCGCTGTGTTGCGCAAACTGGACTCCGACGACCACAACGCGAAGAACGCTCCGGTGTTGGTGTTTGCTGGCGGGTCCAACCTGGTGCTCGGGGACTCCGTTGCGGACCTGACGGTGGTGCGCCTGGCCAACGACGGCGTGGTCGTCGACGGCAACCTGGTGCGCGCGGAAGCAGGCGCGGTGTGGGACGACGTGGTGCGCCGGTCCATCGAGGCCGGCTTGGGCGGTTTGGAATGCCTGTCGGGCATTCCGGGTTCGGCGGGAGCCACTCCGGTGCAGAACGTCGGGGCCTACGGCGTAGAAGTCTCCGACACCCTCACCCGGGTCCGGTTGCTGGATCGGCGCAGCGGCGAGGTGCGCTGGGCGCCCGCCGAGGAGCTGCGGTTCGGTTACCGCACCAGCATCCTGAAACGGGCGGACGGGCTGGACCTGCCGGCCGTGGTGCTGGAAGTGGAATTCGCGTTGGATCCGTTGGGGCGCAGTGCGCCGCTGCGCTACGGGGAGCTGACCGCCGCGCTGGGAGCCCAGAGCGGTGAGTGCGGAGACCCCGAGACCGTCCGGGCGGCGGTGCTGGCATTGCGGGCGCGGAAGGGAATGGTGCTCGACGCGGCCGACCACGACACCTGGAGTGTGGGATCGTTCTTCACCAACCCGGTGGTGAGCCCGGCCGACTACGAGCGACTGGCCGCCGCGGCCGGCGTACCGGTGCCGCACTATCCGGCGCCGGACGGCGTCAAACTGGCAGCCGGCTGGCTGGTGGAACGAGCCGGGTTCGGCAAGGGCTATCCGGACGAGGACGCCCCGTGCCGGCTCTCGACCAAGCACGCGCTGGCTCTGACCAACCGGGGCACCGCCACTGTCGAGGACGTGATGGTAGTTGCCCGCGCTGTGAGAGATGGGGTTCGTGATGTGTTTAGTATCACACTGAAACCCGAACCTGTCCTGGTCGGTTGCGTTTTGTAGCTGCTAGTTTCATCCGCAAGCCCCTGGCGCGCGTCTTTGCGATGGGGGCCGAACGTGTTTCGCCCGGTATCTTTAGTTGTCGTGAGCAACCCCAGCGCGCCTCCGCCGATCAACCGGCGCATGGCTTTGACGGCCCTCGGGCTCGGCGTGCTGGCGCCCAGCGTACTGGCCGCGTGCGGCGGCAAAGTCGCCCAGCAGTCCGAGAGCAAGCCGCCGCCGGCCCCTCGGCTGAACTTCCAACCCGTCCTGGACGGGCAATCCGCCCAGGACGTGGTGCCGGTCGCGCCGATCAGCGTCGCGGTCAGCGACGGATGGTTCCAGCGGGTCGCGCTGACGAATTCGGCCGGCAAGCCGGTGGCCGGCACGTTCAACTCCGACCGCACCGTCTTCATGACCACCGAGCCGCTGGGCTACGACAGCACGTACACCTGGAACGGGTCGGCGGTCGGCCACGACGGCAAAGCGGTCCCGGTGACGGGCAAGTTCACCACGGTGACGCCGAAGAAGAAGATCGACGGCGGATTCCAGCTGGCCGACGGACAGACCGTCGGCATCGCGGCGCCGGTCATCATCCAATTCGACGCGCCGATCAGCGACAAGGCCGCCGTCGAGCGGGCCCTCACCGTCACCACCAACCCGCCGGTGCAGGGCAGCTGGGCGTGGTTGCCCGACGAGGCCAAGGGCGCCCGGGTGCACTACCGTCCGCGCGAGTACTACCCGGCGGGCACCACGGTGAACGTCGAGGCGAAGTTGTACGGCGTGCCGTTCGGTGACGGCGCTTACGGCGCGCAGGACTTCTCGTTGAACATCAATATCGGGCGCCGCCAGGTGGTCAAGGCCGAGGTCTCCTCGCACCGCATCCAGGTCGTCACCGACGCGGGCGTGATCATGGACTTCCCGTGCAGCTACGGCGAAGCCGACAAGGCGCGCAACGTCACCCGCAACGGTATTCACGTGGTCACCGAGAAGTACGCCGACTTCTACATGTCCAACCCGGCCGCCGGCTACAGCAATGTGCACGAGCGCTGGGCGGTGCGGATCTCCAACAACGGCGAGTTCATCCACGCCAACCCGATGAGCGCGGGCGCGCAGGGCAACAGCAACGTCACCAACGGGTGCATCAACCTGTCGACCTCGGATGCCGCCGAATACTTCCCGACGGCGATGTACGGCGACCCGGTCGAGGTGACCGGCAGCTCGATCCAGCTGTCCTACGCCGACGGCGACATCTGGGACTGGGCGGTGGACTGGGACACCTGGGTGGGTATGTCGGCGTTGCCGCCGCCGGCGGCGCGTCCGCCGGGCACGCAGATCCCGGTCACCGCCCCGGCCACCCCGTCCACGGCGCCGAGCCTGTCCGGCACGCCGACGACCACCACTACTGGGCCAGGTGGTTGAACCGGCGGGTCGCACTGGCCTGGTCGCGGGGCCGAATGACGATCTGGTCCAGGTTGACGTGCGGGGGCCGCGAGGCCACGAACCCGATCACCTCGGCGACGTCGGCTGCCGTCAGCGGCGTCATGCCGGCGTAGACGGCCTCGGCGCGCTGCTGATCGCCGTCGAATCGCACTAGCGAGAACTCCGTCTCGACCGCTCCCGGAGCTATCTCGGTGAGCCGCACCGGCTTGCCCAGCAACTCCCCGCGCAACGTGCGGTGCAGCGCTCCCTGCGCGTGCTTGGCGGCCGTGTAGCCGGCGCCACCGTCGTAAATCTCAAGTGCGGCAATGGAAGTCACGGTGACGACCAGACCGTCGCCGGACGCAATCAGTTTGGGCAGCAGGGCGCGGGTGACCCGCAACGTGCCGAGCACGTTGGTCTCCCACATCCATCGCCAATGCTCCAGGTCGGCCTCGGCGACCGGTGCCAGGCCTTTTGCCCCTCCGGCGTTGTTGACCAGCACGTCGACGCGGTCCAACGATCCGGCCAGCGCGGCGACGTCGTGCTCGGCTGTGACGTCTGCCACAACCGCGGTACCGCCGAGTTCGGCTGCCAGCGCGTGCACCCGTTCCGCCCGGCGCGCCACCGGAACCACGTGAAACCCTTGTGCCGCAAGCGTTCTGGTGGTGGCCTCGCCGATCCCGGAACTGGCGCCGGTAATCACCGCGATTCGTTTCTGCGCGTCCGGAAGCGTCATTGCGACAACTTTAATAAACAGTGCTAGGTTTCCGGTGTGCACCAAAGCGCCTTGTTCCACACGACGACCGCGTGTCTCTACGCGGGCTCGTGTTGTTGTCGCGCAATTTGCCGCGCCTGAACTGACGCAAGTCACGGGTGTGGCCAGGGACCCGGCCATCAGAACTCGGACAAGGACTGCCAGTGCACTCGACTACTTTCACCCACCATTCCCGTAGCCGCGGTCGTCTGCCGGGCGCGAGCGGACCGCCTCGGTCCTACCGGCAGGTGGTGCCGCCGGCACTGCACCTGTCCGACTCCGCGGCGGCGTCGGTTTTCCGGGCCGTGCGGTTGCGCGGACCGGTCGGCCGTGACGTCATCGCCAACGTCACCTCGCTCAGCATCGCCACGGTGAACCGTCAGGTCATCGCGTTGCTGGACGCGGGTCTGCTGCGGGAGCGCGCCGACCTCGCGGTGTCCGGGGCGATCGGGCGTCCCCGGGTGCCGGTGGAGGTCAACCACGAGCCGTTCGTCACGTTGGGCATCCACATCGGCGCCCGGACCACCAGCATCGTGGCTACCGACCTGTTCGGCCGGACGCTCGACACGGTCGAGACCCCCACCCCGCTCAACGCCGCGGGGTCCGCGCTGACGTCGTTGGCGCACAGCGCAAGTCGCTACTTACGGCGCTGGCACCGCCGCCGGGCGTTGTGGGTCGGTGTGGCGATCGGCGGCACCGTCGACAACGCCAGCGGCCTGGTCGACCACCCGCGGCTGGGCTGGCGGCAGGCCCCGGTGGGGCCGGTGCTGGCCGATGCGCTGGGACTGCCGGTTTCGGTGGCATCGCATGTGGATGCGATGGCGGGCGCCGAACTGCTGTTGGGCATGCGACGGTTCGCCCCGAACTCCTCGACCAGTCTGTACGTGTATGCGCGCGAGACGGTGGGCTATGCGCTGGTGATCGGCGGCCGGGTGCACTGCCCGACCAGCGGTCCGGGCACCATCGCGCCGCTGCCGGTGCAGTCGGAGTTGCTGGGCGGCTCGGGTCAGCTGGAGTCCACCGTCAGCGACGAGGCGGTGCAGGCGGCCGCGCGCCGGCTGCGGATCCTGCCCGGGGTGGCCCCGACGAATCGCACCGGCGCGTCCACCGCCGCGATGGCCGATCTGCTGAAGGTGGCGCGCGCCGGAAACCAGCAGGCCAGGGAGCTGCTGGTGGAGCGGGCCAAGGTGCTCGGCGAGGCCGTCGCGCTGCTGCGCGACCTGCTCAATCCCGACGAAGTGGTGGTCGGCGGCCAGGCCTTCACCGAGTACCCGGAAGGGATGGAGCAGGTGGAGCAGGCCTTTGCCGGGCGCTCGGTGCTCACGCCCCGCGACCTGCGCGTCACGGCGTTCGGCAACCGGGTGCAGGAGGCCGGGGCCGGCATCGTCTCGCTGGACGGGCTTTACACCGATCCGCTGGGGGCCATGCGCAGGTCCGGGGCGCTGGCCGAGCGGTTGTCGGACGCCGAACCTGAAGTCCTGGCCAAGTAGGGTCCGGCCCGCGGTCTGCGTGCGCCCTGTAAACATGACAGTGTGCGTTATGCAGGCGAAGACCCGCGCCGAGTTGCCCTGTTAGCGGTACACACCTCGCCGTTGGCGCAGCCCGGTACCGGTGACGCCGGCGGCATGAACGTCTACGTGCTGCAAAGTGCCCTGCACCTGGCCCGTCGCGGCATCGAGGTGGAGATCTTCACTCGGGCCACCGCGTCCGCCGACCCGCCGACCGTGCGGGTGGAGCCCGGGGTGCTGGTGCGCAATGTGGTGGCCGGGCCGTTCGAGGGCCTGGACAAGTACGACCTGCCCACCCAGCTGTGCGCGTTCGCCGCCGGGGTACTGCGCGCCGAGGCCGCGCACGAACCCGGCTACTACGACATCGTGCATTCGCACTACTGGTTGTCCGGTCAGGTCGGCTGGCTGGCCCGGGACCGCTGGGCGGTGCCGCTGGTGCACACCGCGCACACCCTGGCCGCGGTCAAGAACGCCGCGCTGGCCGACGGTGACACCGCCGAACCGCCGCTGCGCACGGTCGGGGAACAACAGGTCGTCGACGAGGCGGACCGCCTCATCGTCAACACCGATGACGAAGCGCGCCAACTGATTTCGTTACACCACGCCGACCCCGCGCGGATCGACGTGGTACATCCCGGTGTCGACCTGGACGTGTTCCGGCCGGGGGACCGTGCGGCGGCCCGCGCCGCGCTCGGGTTCGATCCGGACGAGCCGGTGGTGGCCTTCGTCGGACGCATCCAGCCGCTCAAGGCGCCCGACATCGTGTTGCGTGCGGCGGCGCGGCTGCCCGGGGTGCGCATCGTCGTCGCCGGCGGACCGTCGGGCAGTGGCCTGGCCTCTCCGGACGGGCTGGCGCACCTGGCCCGGGATCTGGGCATCGCAGCCCGCGTGACGTTCCTGCCGCCGCAGTCCCGCTCGGAGCTGGCCGGGTTGTTCCACGCCGCGGATCTTGTTGCGGTGCCGAGTTATTCGGAATCGTTCGGGTTGGTCGCGGTAGAGGCGCAAGCCTGCGGCACCCCGGTGGTGGCCGCCGCGGTCGGTGGGTTGCCGGTGGCGGTGCGCGACGGGATCACCGGCACCCTGGTCTCCGGTCACGAGGTCGGCCGGTGGGCCGAGGCCATCGGCCACCTGCTGCGGGTCGGTGCCGGACCGCAGGGTTGGGCGATGAGCCGCGCCGCGGCCCAGCACGCGGCCACCTTCTCCTGGGAGAACACCACCGACGCGCTGCTCGCCAGTTACCGGCGCGCCATCGAAGGCTTCGATGCGGAGCGCCAGCGGCGGGTGCGTGACCTGATGAACAGGGATGTCGCCAAGCGCAGGCCGCGGCGCTGGACGGCCCGGCGCGGGGTGGGCGCGTGAGTGTCGAGCGGCTGATCGAGGACACGCTGCAAGCCAGCGGCCTGAACTATTCGAAACACGCCGGTGCACGCGGCGGGCTGCCGGGCATCATCGTGGAACTGCCCGGCGAGCGCAGGCTCAAGACCAACACGATCCTGAGCATCGGCGAGCATTCGGTGCGCGTCGAGGCGTTCGTGTGCCGCCAGCCCGACGAGAACCACGAGGGCGTCTACCGCTTTCTGCTCAAACGCAACCGCCGCCTGTACGGGGTGGCCTACACGCTGGACAACGTCGGCGACATCTATCTGGTCGGCCGGATGGCGCTGGCTTCGGTGGACGCCGACGAGATCGACCGGGTGCTCGGACAGGTGCTGGAGGCGGTGGATTCGGACTTCAACACGTTGCTGGAGTTGGGTTTTCGCTCGTCGATCCAGAAGGAATGGGAGTGGCGGGTGTCGCGCGGGGAGTCGCTGAAGAACCTCGAGGCGTTTGCGCACCTGATAGACGACGAGGATGACGCGCAGGTCTGAGCGCGTGAGAGACTCTTCTTCCATGGGAGACACTGCCACGCTGGTGCTGTTGCGTCACGGCGAGAGCGAATGGAACGCCAAGAACCTCTTCACCGGCTGGGTGGACGTCGGGCTGACCGAGAAGGGCGAAGCCGAGGCAGTGCGCGGCGGCGAACTGTTGGCCGAACAAGACCTGCTGCCCGACGTGCTCTACACCTCGCTGCTGCGGCGCGCCATCAACACCGCGAACCTGGCGCTGGACGCCGCGGACCGGCTCTGGATCCCGGTGCACCGCACCTGGCGGCTCAACGAACGCCATTACGGCGCGCTGCAGGGTCTGGACAAGGCCAAGACGAAAGAGAAGTACGGCGAAGAGCAGTTCATGGCCTGGCGGCGCAGCTATGACACCCCACCGCCGGAGATCGAGAAGGGCAGCGAGTTCAGCCAGGACGCCGACCCGCGTTACGCCAACATCGGCGGCGGCCCGCTGACCGAATGCCTGGCCGATGTGGTGGCCCGGTTCCTGCCGTACTTCACCGACGTCATCGTCCCCGACCTGCGGACCGGCAAGACCGTGCTGATCGCCGCGCACGGCAACTCGCTGCGGGCGCTGGTCAAGTACCTGGACGACATGTCCGACGAGGACGTCGTCGGACTGAACATCCCGACCGGCATCCCGCTGCGTTACGACCTGGACGCCGACCTGCGGCCGACGGTCGCGGGGGGCACCTATCTGGACCCCGAGGCCGCGGAGGCCGGGGCCGCGGCGGTGGCCGGCCAGGGCGCCGCGAAAGGCTGAATTCGGCCGGTCGTGGGCCGCTTGCTGAACGTCGCGTGAACGCGAGCGGAACACCTGTGACGCGGCGTGTGACTTGTGCGATTTTCGCCGCGCTCCGCTAGGGCGGCGTTCACCGGAATTTGTAGGATTTGAGCTGTGACTGTGTTCTCGGCACTGTTGCTGGCCGGGGTCTTGTCCGGGCTGGCGCTGGCCGTAGGTGTGGCAGCGGGAGTCCGGCTGTCACGGCGTATGGGGCAACCCCGCCGCCAAACCACCGAGTGGACCGGCATCACCGTCGCACAGATGCTGCAACGCATTGTGGCGTTGATGCCGATGGGCGCCGCGGTGGTCGACACCCACCGTGACGTCGTCTACCTCAACGACCGGGCCATGGAGCTGGGCCTGGTGCGTGACCGCCAGCTCGACGACGAAGCCTGGAAGGCCGCCAAGCAGGCACTGGCCGGTGACGACGTCGAGTTCGACCTGTCCACGGACAAGCGCTCGGGCGGCAAGTCCGGGCTGTGCGTACACGGACACGCCAGGCTGCTCAGCGAACAGGACCGCCGGTTCGCGGTGGTGTTCGTGCTGGATCAGTCCGACTACGCCCGGATGGAAGCGACCCGGCGCGACTTCGTGGCCAACGTCAGCCACGAGCTCAAGACTCCGGTCGGCGCCATGACGCTGCTCGCCGAGGCGTTGCTGGCTTCGGCCGACGACACCGAAACGGTCCGCAGGTTCGCCGAGAAGGTGCTCATCGAGGCCAACCGGCTTGGCGACATGGTCGCCGAACTGATCGAACTCTCCCGGCTGCAAGGTGCCGAGCGCCTGACGAACGAGACCGACGTCGACATCGACGCCGTTGTCTCCGAGGCGATTTCGCGGCACAAGGTGGCAGCCGAGAACGCCGCCATCGACGTCCGCACCGATGCGCCCAGCGGGCTGCAGGTGCTGGGCGACCAGACGCTGCTGGTGACCGCGCTGGCCAACCTGGTGTCCAACGCGATCGCCTATTCGCCGCGCGGGTCGTTGGTGTCGATCAGCCGCCGCAGGCGTGGCGACTACGTCGAGATAGCGGTCACCGACCGGGGCATCGGGATCGCCCTGGAAGACCAGGAACGCGTCTTCGAGCGGTTCTTCCGCGGCGACAAAGCGCGTTCGCGCGCCACCGGCGGCAGTGGACTGGGGTTGGCGATCGTCAAGCACGTCGCGGCCAACCACGGCGGCAGCATCGGCGTCTGGAGCAAGCCGGGGACCGGATCGACGTTCACGCTGTCCATCCCGGCCTCCGGGTCCGCGGCAGCGCAGGGCCCGCCGGCGCAGGACGAGGCACAAACCGAGCAATCGCTCAGCCGGGACTTGAGGCCCGGCAGGTCACAACGAGAGGAAGAGTTGAGTCGATGACAAGCGTTTTGATCGTCGAAGACGAGGAATCGCTCGCCGATCCGCTGGCGTTTCTGTTGCGCAAAGAGGGCTTCGAGGCCACGGTGGTCAACGACGGTCCCTCCGCGCTGGCCGAGTTCGACCGGTCCGGCGCCGACATCGTGCTGCTGGATCTGATGCTGCCGGGTATGTCGGGTACCGATGTGTGCAAGCAGCTGCGCGCCCGCTCCGGCGTCCCGGTGATCATGGTGACCGCGCGGGACAGCGAGATCGACAAGGTGGTCGGCCTCGAGCTCGGCGCCGACGACTACGTCACCAAGCCCTACTCCGCGCGTGAGTTGATCGCCCGTATCCGGGCGGTACTGCGCCGCGGCGGCGACGACGACTCCGAGATCAGCGACGGGGTGCTGGAGTCCGGTCCGGTCCGCATGGACGTCGAACGGCACGTCGTCTCGGTGAACGGCGAAGCAATCACGTTGCCGCTCAAGGAATTCGATCTGCTGGAATACCTGATGCGCAACAGCGGACGGGTGCTGACCCGCGGACAGTTGATCGACCGGGTCTGGGGTGCGGACTATGTCGGCGACACCAAGACGCTCGACGTCCACGTCAAGCGGCTGCGGTCCAAGATCGAGGCCGACCCGGCCAACCCGGTGCACCTGGTGACCGTGCGGGGGCTGGGCTACAAGCTGGAGGGGTAGCCCGGGCGAACTCCTGCGCGCCGGGATTTGGTGTCGTCAGGCGAGTATCTGATCGGCCACCGCCAGCGCCATCGCCATGATGGACAGCTGCGGGTTGACCTCGGGACAGCTGGGCAGGATGGAGGCGTCGGCAACCCAGACGCCGGCTATGCCACGCAGTCGGCCGGCCGGATCGACGGGGCAGATCTGCTCGTCGGCGCCGGCCGCCGCGGTCCCGGTCGGGTGGAATGCGGACAGGTGCAGGCTTTTCGGCTCGGTTCTGGCCAGCACGTCGCGCAGTTCCGTCTCGGACTTCACCGTCATCGCGCCGGGCAACCCGGTGAGCACTTCGACCGCGCCGGCGGCGAACAGCAGCCGGCCGATGGCTCCCAACGCGACCCGCAGTTTCGCGACATCGTGCCGGGCGATGTCGTAGCGCACCACCGTCTCATCCCTGACCGACAGCACCGAGCCGACGCCCTCGTCGGCCACCATCGCGCCGAAGGTGGCGATCTGGGGGGCCCGGTCCAACCAGTGCAGCAGCTCGGCGCCGTAACCCGGGAAGATGATCGAACCCATGCCGGGCGGGGTGGCGGTGGCCTCGATCAACACGCCGTGGGACTCGTGAAATTCGTGCACGGCCGCACTCTGCAGCACGCCGCGCCAGGCGTACACATCCTCCTCGAACCGTCCGGCCAGCAACGTCGCCGGATGCAGCGCCAGGTTGCGGCCCAGCCGCGGGTGTCTGCCAAGCGCGCTGCGCCGCAACAACATCGGCGTCTCGGTCGCACCCGCCGCGACGACGACGGTGGCGGCCAGTACGTCGATCGCGGTGCCGTCGGGCCGGCGGGCCCGTACGCCGCGGGCACGTCCGTGCTCATGGAGCACCCGTTCGACCCGCGCCTCGGAGATGATGCGCCCGCCGGCCGCGCACGTCTGCGGCAGCGCGTTGAGGTGCACGCCGAACTTCGCGTTGTGCGGGCAGCCGATGGCACACTGGCAGCAACCCTCGCAACCCGGCGCATTGCGCGCGATGGGTGCCGCCTGCCAGCCCAGCGAATCGGCGGCCTGGAGCAACAGGTTGCCGTTGCGGCCCATCACGTCACGCGGCGCCGGCGCGACCTGCAGGGTGCGTTCGACGTCGTCGAGGTAGCCGCTCAACCGGTCCGGATCGGCCAGGCTCAGGCCGAATTCGTCACGCCAGCGTCGCTGCACGGCATCCGGGGGCCGGAAGCAGGTGCCGGAGTTGACCACGGTGGTGCCGCCGACCGCCCGGCCCATCGGCAGCACCACCGTTGGCCGTCCCAGCGCAACGGTGGCCCCGGCGCCGCGGTACAGGCCGGCATACCGGTCGATCGGGTGGCTGGTGCGGAACTCCTCGACCGTCCAGCGTCGTCCCTCCTCGAGTACCACGACTTCCAGGCCGGCCCGGGCCAGGGTGCGGGCCGCCATCGCGCCGCCCGCCCCGGAGCCGACCACGACCACGTCGGCGGTGACGACGGACGCGCTGTGTGCCGACCGGGTGACGTCCAGGGCCGCGTCCGGACGTACCACCTGGTCAGCGTGGGCGCGCGAAAACAGTTCGTGGGCAAAGGTATCCGCTCCGTTGGCCAGCAACCCGATCACCTTCATGCCCTCGACGGCCGCGCCGGCCTCGGTGCTGAGCGCGGCGATGCGCCGCAACACCCGCTCGCGATCGGCGGGACCGAGGCGCGTCAGGGACCGTCCGGTGGTCAGGTAGCTCGCCGCGGCCATCGAGACCAACCCGGCGCGCACCGCCAGCCGGGAGGTGGCCGGCAGCCGTGACAGGTACCGGTCGACGCGTGCGGCGAACTGTGCGGACGACGGGCCGCCGTGTTCCTCGGGCAGCAGCGCGGTGCCGAACGAGGCGGTAGCGCGATCGGCCAGCCGGCTCACTTGCGGCGCCCGAGCGCGCGGCCCAGCTTCAGGAAGAACGGGTAGGTCGCGAAGATACCCCCGGCGGCGGCGTGCGCCGGCCAGTCCAGTTTCTCGGTGTCCATGTCGAAAGCCCCGCTGTTCCACATGAAGTCGCGTCCGTTCGCCGCGCGGAACGGTCGCCACAGGAAACCCAGCCCGGGCACGTTGTGGTACAGACCGAACGATCCGGCGAAGAACACGCCGAGCACGGCGGCCTCCAGGACGTCGCGTCGCTCGGGCGGGAAGCGGCGCTCGATCAGCACTCCGGAGGCGAACAGCAACGGCGGGTCGAGAGCGAAACTCATTGCGGGGTCCTTTCATTGACCGGGGGAGCCTGATCGCCACGCAAACCGACCTCGGCATGTCCGGTGCCGAGCACCGACCACCGCCGGTCGCCGAGTTCGACGTGGATGTCGGCTTGTTCGGTGTTGGTGCACACGCAGGTGCCGCCGTCGGGGTCGGTGTATTGCAGGCTCACGCAGCGCTCGGGGGGCTGGTCGACCCGGATCAACACCTCGCGTCCGCCGATACGGCCCTCCAGCTGCCAGTGCCGCGGACCGAGCCTGGTGCGCATCCGCAGCGCCGGCAAAACGCTTGCGGGCCAATCTTTTCCGTCGATTCGGAAGCGGACAAAGGCCAGCGGCGCCAGGCGGCGCAGCCCGGGCTTGTGCGACACCGCGGTGACGGCCTCGAGCACATCGCCGTCGCCGAGGTCGGCATGAATCCAGCCCCAGCGCCTGGCGTTGCCGTGCCCGTAGATGTGCGCCACGTTGCCGCGCCAGCGGTCGACGGACCGGGTGTGGCCGTCGATGCTGACAGTCCCGGCGAAATCGGCGGTCGGAGCGAGCACGACCTGGGCGCCGGGCAGCAGTTCGCGCTCCCAGGCGACGCGCGGAAAGGTCCACAGCGGGGCGCCGGCGTCCTTCCATGACAGGTCCCAGGCGAGTGAGCCCGCGCGTCCGGTCATCTGCCCGGGTCCGACCAGCGCGCCGGCCGCTTGGAACCAGGCGGCGCCGCCGGCGGGTGCGACCGGTTCGGGGCCGAAGCGCTCGGTGCGTGGCGAACCGTCGGGCGGGAACCAGGTCGCCCAGCCGTGCGCGTAAGGCGCGCCCGCCGTCGGGGCTACGGTCTCGCAGTGCACCCACAGGCCGGCGCGGGTGACGGGGTCGGAGAGGGTGGCGTACCAGACCTCCAACCGTCCCGGCTTCCCCCGCCAGCGCGGCGTCGCGGCCAACCGCGTTTCGTCGTCCACTTCAGCACCTCCTTCCTCTATAATTGGTTGAGCCAATGAACCAGTCAAGTCCGATACCTCCGCCAGACCGTCAGCGAGTCGACGAACAGATCGCTGCGTCGATCGCCGACGCCATCCTCGACGGCGCGTTCCCGCCCGGCTCGACGCTGCCGCCCGAGCGCGAACTCGCTGATCAGCTCGGTGTGAATCGCACCTCACTGCGTCAGGGACTGGCTCGCCTGCAGCAGATGGGTCTGATCGAAGTTCGCCACGGCAGCGGCAGCGTGGTTCGCGACCCCGAAGGCCTGACCCATCCGGCGGTGGTCGAGGCCCTGGTGCGCAAGCTGGGCCCGGAGTTCCTCGTCGAGCTACTCGAGATCCGGGCGGCGTTGGGTCCGTTGATCGGCACGCTGGCGGCACAGCGCGGCACGCCGGCGGACACCGAAGAACTGCGGCGCGCGCTGGCCGCGGTTCAGGAGGCGGACACCGCCGCAGCCCGCCAGACCGCCGATCTCGCCTACTTTCACGTGCTGATCCACAGCACCCGAAACCGCGCCCTGGGCCTGTTGTATCGGTGGGTGGAACAGGCTTTCGGTGGCCGTGAACACGAACTCACCGGCGCCTACGACGACGCGGAGCCGGTGGTCGCCGACCTGCGGGCGATCACCGAGGCGGTGCTGGCGCACGAGGCGGAGTCGGCGGCCGTGAGCGTGGAGGCCTATCTGAACGCCAGCGCGCTGCGAATGGTGCTGGCCTACACCAAGAGCCGTTAGCTACTCGGCGGCCCGCGTCGCCGGATGCACCGCGATCAGACCTAATTGGCTGCGGCGCTTGCACATTGCGGCCAACTCCGCATAGGCCTTCGCGCCGAGAAGTTCGGTCAGTTCGTCGGCCAGGCTCTGCCACACCTGCTTGGCGCCGACATGGGCGGCCGGATCGCCGGTGCAGTACCAGTGCAGGTCCGCACCGCCGGAGCCCCAGCCGCGCCGGTCGTACTCGGTGAGAAACGTCTTGAGGATCTCGGTGCCGTCGGGCCGGGTCACCCACTCCTGGCTGCGCCGGATCGGTAACTGCCAGCACACGTCGGGCTTCATCGTCAGGGGCGGGACACCCAGTTTCAGGGCCTTGCTGTGCAGGGCGCAGCCCACGCCGCCGGGGAAACCGGGCCGGTTCAAGAACACGCACGCGTCCTTGTGCTTTCGGGTGCGGTATTGGGGTTCGCCCTCGTGTTCGTCGAGTTCCAGGTACCCCTTGCGGCCCAGGCCCTTGTCGCGGAACTGCCAGTCCTTCTCGGTCAGCAACTTGACCGCGTCGTCCAGGCGGGCGCGGTCGTCGTCGTCGGACAGGAACGCGCCGTGCGAGCAACACCCGTCGTCGGGTCGGCCGGCTACCGTGCCCCGGCAGGCCGGCGTGCCGAACACGCACGTCCAGCGCGACAGCAACCAGGTCAGGTCGGCCGCGATCAGGTGCTCGGGGTCGTCGGGGTCGTAGAACTCCACCCACTCACGGGCGAAATCCTGTTCGACCTCTTGTCCGGGCAGCGAGTTGGCCACGGGTGCAACGTTAGTCCACGTTTTCGCGACGGGCGCCGGCTCGGCCCGGCGGTGCGCATCACGGGTCGCGGGACGCGTGCCCGGTGAGTCCGGCTAGTTTTGTTCTGTGCGATTGGGCGTGCTGGACGTGGGGAGCAACACCGTCCATCTACTGGTGGTCGATGCTCACCGGGGCGGGTGTCCGGCTCCGATGAGCTCGACCAAGGCCACCCTGCGCCTGGCCGAGGCCACCGACAGTTCGGGCAAGATCACCAAGCGCGGCGCCGACAAGCTGATCTCCACGGTCGACGAGTTCGCCAAGATCGCGGTCAGCTCCGGCTGCGCGGAGTTGATGGCCTTCGCCACCTCCGCGGTTCGCGACGCCGAGAATTCCGACGACGTGCTGGCTCGGGTGCGCAAAGAGGCCGGCGTCGAGTTGCAGGTGCTGCGCGGGGTGGACGAGTCGCGGTTGACCTTCCTGGCGGTGCGCCGCTGGTTCGGCTGGAGCGCCGGGCGCATCATCAACCTCGACATCGGCGGCGGCTCGCTGGAGGTGTCCAGCGGCGTGGACGAGGAACCCGAGGTCGCGTTGTCGTTGCCGCTGGGCGCCGGACGGTTGACCCGCGAGTGGTTGCCCGACGATCCGCCGGGCCGGCGCCGGGTGGCGATGCTGCGCGACTGGCTGGACGCCGAACTCGCCGACGCCAGCGCCACCCTGCTCGAAGCCGGGGCGCCCGATCTCGCCGTCGCGACGTCGAAGACGTTCCGGTCGTTGGCGCGCCTCACCGGCGCGGCCCCGTCGGCGGCCGGACCGCGGGCGAAACGCACGCTCACCGCCAACGGCCTCAGACAACTCATATCTTTCATCTCTAGGATGACAGCCGCCGACCGAGCAGAACTGGAAGGAGTCAGCGCCGAGCGTGCCCCGCAGATCGTGGCGGGTGCGCTGGTGGCGGAGGCAAGCATGCGAGCCCTGTCGATAGAAGCGGTGGACATCTGCCCGTGGGCGCTGCGGGAAGGTCTCATCCTGCGCAAACTCGACAGCGAAGCCGACGGAACCGCCTTCATGGAAACGTCGTTCGTGCAGACTTCGGTGCGGGATGCCGGGAGCCAGGTGGCTGATCGGAGTGCGTCCAACCGGTCGAGAGGCAGCAAAGCATGACTGGACCCGACATGGAGGACGCCAAGCAGATATCGGTGGCCGAGCTGCTGGCCCGGAACGGAAGTACCGCCAATCCGACGGCCACCCGCCGGCGTCGCCGCCGTCGCGGTGACGATTCGATCAGCGTCGCCGAGCTCACCGGCGAGATTCCGGTCATCCGGGACGATCACCGCGAGGAGACCGCGCCCGTCGCCCCGGCCGTGCGCGCCGAACCCGAAGTCCGCGACGTGCCTGTGGTCGAACCCGAGGTCCGGGCCGAGCCCGTCGTCGAACCCGAGGTCCGGGCCGAACCGGAAACCACCGTAGAACCCGGGCCTTCCGCGCCCTACTGGTCCGAGCCCGAGCCGCGCTGGCCCAAGTCGGACCCGGTGACGCGGCGCAAGTCCGGCCCGCAGCGCAGCGAGTACCCCCGCCCGTTGCGTCATACCGCCACCAGTGACGTCGAGCAGCACTCGGGCGCGGAGCATATGAGCCCGGACCCGGTCGGGCATTACACCGACGCTTCCGTCGACGTGATGGACAGCGAGGTGCGGGAAGCCGAATCGGTGGCCGAAGACTCGGCGTACGTGCGCTCGTATCTGCAGGGCCCGGACGCCGACGAGGCGTCGGACGGGACACTGTTCGGGGGCCAATCGATTGCCGACGAGGTCGCGCGCCGGCGCGGCGGGCAGCGCACCGTCGAACTGGACGACGAACGCGACCTCGACCACCTCGACGAGGAGGCGGCGCCGCGACGCGCGGGCGGCAAGATGGCCGCACTGGGCCGCGGCCTGCTCACGGTGCTGCAGTCGATCCTGGCGGTCGCATTCGGCGGGGGATTGTTCATCGCTTTCGACCAGCTGTGGCGGTGGAGTCCCATCGTCGCGCTGGTGCTTTCGGTGCTGGTCATCCTCGGTCTGGTGGTCGGCGTCCGGGTGGTCCGCAAGACCGAGGACATTGCCAGCACGCTGATCGCGGTCGCCGTGGGTGCGTTGATCACCCTGGGACCGATGGCCCTGCTGCAAACGAGCTAGGCGTCCCTACAGACTGTGCGCCCAGCAATCAAAGTCGGCTTGTCGACGGCCTCGGTGTACCCGCTGCGGGCCGAGGCGGCGTTCGAGTATGCCGCCAGGCTCGGCTACGACGGGGTCGAGCTGATGGTCTGGAGCGAGTCGGTCAGCCAGGACGTCGACGCCATCAGCAAGCTGTCCAAGCGCTACCACATGCCGGTGCTGTCCGTGCACGCCCCCTGTCTGCTCATCTCGCAGCGGGTGTGGGGCGCGAACCCGATCGTCAAACTGGATCGCAGCGTGCGGGCCGCCGAACAGCTGGGCGCACAGACGGTGGTGGTGCACCCGCCGTTCCGTTGGCAACGTCGCTACGCCGAAGGCTTCAGTGACCAGGTCAAAGCCCTGGAGGAGGCCAGCGACGTGCTGGTGGCAGTGGAGAACATGTTCCCGTTCCGCGCGGACCGCTTCTTCGGGCTCGACCAGACCCGGGAACGGATGCGCCGGCGCGGGGGTGGGCCGGGCCTGGGGGTCTCGGCGTTCGCCCCCTCGTACGACCCGCTGGACGGCGACCACGCGCACTACACGCTGGACCTCTCGCACACCTCGACCGCGGGCACCGACTCGCTGGAGATGGCCCGACGGATGGGGACCGGATTGGTGCACCTGCACCTGTGTGACGGCAGCGGATTGCCCGCCGACGAGCACCTGGTGCCCGGCCGGGGCACCCAGCCGACCGCCGAGGTGTGCCAGATGCTGGCCGCGAGCAGTTTCGCCGGCCACGTCGTGCTGGAAGTGTCCACCTCGAGCGCGCGTTCGGCCGCCGAGCGCGAGGCCATGCTGATCGAGTCGCTGCAGTTCGCCCGAACCCACCTGCTGCGCTGATGACGGACGCCTTGTTCAGCAGTGCGATGGCGCTGCGCCCAGTCGACACGGACGACCCGGCGTGCCTGGTCTTCGACGGCGTGTTGAACGAGCACTGGACCATCGGACCCAAGGTGCACGGCGGTGTCATGGTGGCGCTGTGCGCCAACGCCGTACGCACTGCCTACGGCGACGGCGCCCAGCAACCGGTCGCCGTGTCGGCGAATTTCCTGTCCGCGCCCGACCCCGGGCCGATGCGGCTGGTCACCTCGCTGCGCAAGCGGGGACGCCGGATCACCGTGGCCGACGTCGAACTCATGCAGGGCGACCGTACCGCCGTGCACGCTGTCGTCACGCTGGGTGAGCCGGAGCATCATCTGCCGGGGGAGACCGCGCCGTTGTTGTCGGCCAACCCGGTCGTGGACCTGATGGCTCCGCAGCCGCCCGACGACCTGGCGCCGATCGGCCCGGGTCACCCGCTGGCCGGTCTGGTGCATCTGGGCGCCGGCTGCGACATCCGGCCGGTGATGTCCACGATGCCTTCTCCGGAAAACCGGCCGCCGGACGGGCGGCCGCCGATGATCCAGATGTGGGCGCGACCGCGAGACCTTGCTCCCGACGCGCTGTTCGCGCTGATGTGCGGAGATCTGTCGGCGCCGGTGACGTTCGCCGTGGACCGCACCGGTTGGGCGCCGACCGTCCAGCTGACCGCACTGCTGCGGTCGGTGCCGGTGAATGGATGGCTGCGGATCATCGCCACCTGCGTGGAGATCGGACACGACTGGTTCGACGAGGACCACATCGTCGTCGACGAGTTGGGCCGCCTGGTGGTGCAGGCCCGGCAACTTGCGATGGTGCCTGCCGGGTAATCCGGACCGCCGGTCTGCGATGCTTTGCGGCATGGCAAGAATCGCGATCATCGGCGGCGGCAACATCGGCGAAGCACTGCTGTCCGGGCTGCTGCGGGCAGGCCGGCAGGTCAAAGATCTGGTGGTGGCCGAACGCTTGCCGGAGCGGGCCAAGTATCTGTCGACGAACTACGGCGTGCTGGTGGTGGCGTCCGTCAGCGACGCGGTGGAGAACGCCTCGTTCGTGGTGGTCGCCGTCAAGCCGGCCGATGTCGAGTCCGTGGTGGACTCCCTGGCCGAGGCGGTCGGCGCAGCCGACAACGACAGCGTCGAGCAGGTGTTCGTCACCGTGGCCGCGGGCATCAGCCTCACCTTCTTCGAGTCCAAGCTGCCGGCCGGTACGCCGGTGATCCGGGCCATGCCCAACGCGGCCGCACTCGTCGGTGCCGGGGTCACCGCGCTGGCCAAGGGCAGGTTCGTCACGCCGCAACAGCTCGACGACGTTTCCACGCTGTTCGACGCCGTCGGCGGCGTCCTCACGGTGCCCGAACAGCACCTGGATGCGGTGACGGCGGTATCGGGATCGGGACCGGCCTATTTCTTCCTGCTGGTCGAAGCGCTGGTGGACGCGGGCGTGGCAGTCGGTCTGAGCCGCCAGGTGGCCACCGACCTCGCCACGCAGACGATGGCGGGTGCGGCGGCGATGTTGTTGGAGCGGATGGACGAGGAGCGCCGGCCGGCCGACGGCGCCTCGGGCGGGCTACGAATCAACGCTGCACCCGCACAGTTGCGGGCTTCGGTCACCTCACCCGGCGGCACCACTGCCGCGGCCCTGCGTGAACTGGAACGGGGTGGATTCCGGGTGGCCGTCGACGCCGCGGTGCAGGCCGCCAAAAACCGCTCTGAGCAGCTACGAATTACATCCGAATAATTCGGCAATTTTCAACGGATTGTCTCTCACCAGTACCAGTAACCCCACTAGTCCCGCTATTCTCCTCTTTGTAAGCGCGTGTGGGTGCCAGCGGAGGGGAAGCCGCTGGCATTGCGCGGGCCTGACACGATTGGGTTGCGATGACGTCTACGAACGGGCCGTCGGCACGGGATTCTGCAGGTAAAGCGGCACGGGACGGTGGTTCGGCCGACGCCGGTCAGTCCCGGACGCAATTTCTCACCGTCGCCGAGGTCGCGGCGTTGATGCGGGTGTCGAAGATGACGGTCTACCGGTTGGTGCACAACGGGGAGTTGCCCGCGGTTCGGGTCGGACGCTCCTTCCGCGTGCATGCCAAAGCCGTGCACGACATGTTGGAGACGTCGTACTTCGACGCGGGCTGACCCCCGCTTGTCGCGTTCCGGTCGGCCGGAGCTTTCAGCGTGAATCCTGGGCTTTGCGGGTGAATCCTGGGCGTTGCGGGTGAAGCCGAGGCGGGATCTCGCCGATTTTCCCGCCCTGGGCTCACTCCGAAAGCCCTCGTTTCACAATCAACGCCAAGGATTCACACCCAAGCCGTCGAGCAGCCAAAGCGCCTCTCCCTGCCCCGCGTGGGATCGGAATTCGACCGCAGCACCATTCCCGCGCGTCGCGAAACCGGTCGGCAGCCCGGCGTCCCTGGACGACCGTTTGGCGTTGCGTGCGTCCGGTTGGGTAAAGTGTCCCGGTCATTTGATTAAGCCGGTACAGGTCAGATAGCGGAGTTCATGGGTTCAGTAATCAAGAAGCGGCGCAAGCGTATGTCGAAGAAGAAGCACCGCAAGCTGCTACGTCGCACCCGAGTGCAGCGCAGAAAACTTGGCAAGTAAGTTCTGCCCGCGCCGACCGTCACTGGTTCGTAACACTCCCGTCTCTGCGCGTCGCTAGGCTGTCGAGGTGGATCCGTCGAAGAGCAAGGACGGCGGGGGAGCCGGCGGCGAGGCTGTGCACTACCCCAAGGTCGTACTCGTCACCGGTGCGTGCCGGTTTCTCGGCGGCTACCTGACGGCTCGCCTGGTGCAGAACCCGTTGATCAACCAGGTCATCGCGGTGGACGCGATCGCGCCCAGCAAGGACATGCTGCGCCGGATGGGCCGGGCCGAATTCGTCCGTGCCGACATCCGAAATCCCTTCATCGCCAAGGTGATCCGAAACGGCGACGTCGACACGGTGGTGCATGCCGCGGCGGCGTCATACGCGCCGCGGTCCGGTGGCAGCGCGGCGCTCAAAGAACTCAACGTGATGGGCGCGATGCAGCTGTTCGCCGCCTGCCAGAAGGCGCCGTCGGTGCGGCGGGTGGTGCTGAAGTCGACGTCCGAGGTGTACGGGTCCAGTCCGCACGACCCGGTGATGTTCACCGAGGACAGCAGCAGCCGGCGGCCCTTCCGCGAAGGGTTTGCCAAGGACAGCCTCGACATCGAGGGTTACGCGCGCGGGTTGGGGCGGCGCCGGCCCGACATCGCGGTGACCATCCTGCGGTTGGCCAACATGATCGGCCCGGCGATGGACACCACGCTGTCGCGTTATCTCGCAGGGCCTTTGGTGCCGACGATGTTCGGCCGCGACGCCCGGCTGCAGCTGCTGCACGAGCAGGACGCACTGGGTGCGCTGGAGCGCGCCGCGATGGCGGGCAAGGCCGGCACCTTCAACGTCGGCGCGGACGGAATCATGATGCTGTCCCAAGCCATTCGCCGCGCCGGCCGAATTCCGTTGCCAGTGCCCAGTTTTGGAGTATGGGCACTCGATTCGTTGCGGCGGGCCAACCGTTATACCGAGATCAATCGTGAGCAATTCGCCTACCTGAGTTACGGCCGCGTGATGGACACCACCCGGATGCGTTCCGAGCTGGGTTATCAGCCCAAATGGTCGACGGCGGAGGCGTTCGACGACTACGTCCGCGGCCGCAGCTTGACTCCCATAATCGACCCGGATCGGGTACGCTCCTGGGAGGGTCGTGCCATAGCGGTGGCGCAGCGCTGGGGTAGCCGAAATCCAATTCCGCGCATCGGGGTCAGATAGGTTTGGATAGATAATCGTGCCGGGTGAATCCAGAGCGAATGTTATTCCACTGCACAGCAATCGGGGTCGGGTAGCGGCACGCCGCCGGGTTGCCAATCAGCGCTCGGACGCCTCGCACCAACATCCCTCGCTGCTTTCCGATCCCGGTAATCGCGCGTCCGCCGAAGAGCTCGCCGCCGTCGTCCGGGAAATCGACGAGCACCGCCGCGCGAGCGGGGGTTCGTCCGGCGGCGAGGCGCCACTGAGCGACGTCGCGCAACGCGTGGCCGCGGTCGCCGGATTTTTCCGGCAGCGGCTGACCGGCGACTACAGCGTCGACGAATTCGGGTTCGATCCGCACTTCAACGATGCGATCGTGCGGCCTTTGCTGAGGTTCTTCTTCCAATCGTGGTTCCGGGTCGAAGTCAGCGGGGTCGAGAACATCCCCGCCGAAGGTGCCGCGCTCGTAGTGGCCAATCACGCCGGGGTGTTGCCGTTCGACGGGTTGATGCTGTCGGTGGCCGTGCACGACGAGCATCCCGCCGAACGCGATCTGCGGCTGCTGGCCGCCGACATGGTGTTCGACCTACCGGTCGTCGGGTCCACCGCCCGCAAAGCCGGCCACACCATGGCCTGCACGGCAGACGCGCACCGGCTGCTGGCCTCCGGCGAACTCACCGCGGTGTTCCCCGAGGGGTACAAGGGGCTGGGCAAGAAATTCGAGGACCGCTACCGGCTGCAACGGTTCGGCCGCGGCGGTTTCGTCTCGGCGGCGCTGCGCACCAAGGCCCCGATCGTGCCGTGCTCGATCGTCGGCTCCGAAGAGATCTACCCGATGCTGGCCGACGTCAAGCTGCTGGCGCGGCTGTTCGGTCTGCCCTATTTCCCGGTGACGCCGTTGTTCCCGCTGGCCGGGCCGGCGGGGCTGGTGCCCCTGCCGTCGAAGTGGCGTATCGCGTTCGGCGAGCCGATTTCAACCGCCGACTACGCCGCCAGCGACGCCGACGACCCGATGGTGACCTTCGAGCTCACCGACCAGGTGCGTGAGACCATCCAGCAGACGCTGTACCGGCTGCTGGCCGGCCGTCGCAACATCTTCCTGGGCTGAGCTCCACCCCGCTGAGCAGACGCAAAAGCCCCTCATTTCGGCACGAAATGGGGGCTTTTGCGTCTGCTCGCGCAGGGGACGGGAGTTACTTGACCAGGGTGAACTGGCACACGTTGGTGTAGCCGTCGCGGAACAGGTCTGAGCAACCGCGCAGGTACTTCATGAAGGTGTCGTACTCCTGCTCGCCCTTGAGCTCGATGGCCTTGTCCTTGTGGGCTTCCAGCGCGTCGGCCCAGGCGTTCAGGGTGGGCACATAGTTCTTGCCGATGAAGTGGTGACGCTCGATCTTGAAACCCGCCTCGGTCGAGTACCGGTCCACCTGCTCGACCTGGGGCAACTTACCGCCGGGGTAGATCTCCTTGAGGATGAAGCTGATGAAACGCAGCAGGCTCATCGTGGTCTTGAGGCCCATCTGCTTACCCTCTTCGGCGGTGGGCACCACGATGGAGTGCAGCAGGAAACGGCCGTCGTCGGGCAGCAGGTTGTAGTACTTCTTGAAGAAGGTGGCGTAGCGCTGGTAGCCGGCGTCACCGGCCCCGTCGGCGAAGTGCTCGAACGCCCCGAGCGACACGATCCGGTCGATCGGTTCGTCGTCGAATTCCTCCCAGCCCTGCAGACGCACCTCTTTGCGCCGCGGGCTGTCCATCTCGGCGAACTTCTGCTCGCAGTGGGCGAGCTGGTTCTCGCTGAGCGTCAGGCCGATGACGTTGACGTCGTAGTGCTCGACGGCGTGGCGCATCGTCGAACCCCAGCCCGAGCCGATGTCGAGCAGTGTCATACCCGGCTCGAGGTTCAGCTTGTCCAGCGCCAGCTTGCGCTTGGCGAACTGCGCCTCCTCGAGCGTCTTGCTCTGCGGCTCGTCGATGTTGGGTTTCTCGTCGAAGTAGGCGCAGCTGTACGTCATCGACGGGTCGAGCCACAGCTTGAAGAACTCGTTCGACCGGTCGTAGTGCGACTGCACATCTTCAACCGGGGGCTGTAGTTGGGTGCCTTCTGAAGTCATTAAAACGACGCTACCTGCTCTGTTTAGATGGATGCAATTGCCGCGACGGTCGCCTCGGCCTGATCGTCGTGCTTCGCCGCTTCACCGAGCATAGTGACAATGCTGGTCACTACCGGATTTCCGTCGGCATCGGTCACTTCGCTTCGGATTTCGGCCAACACCGTCCCGTGGGACTGGATCACCGAATCCAAATACGTGTCGAAGTGTAGTTCGTCGCCCACCAGGATCGGCCGGTGGAACAGGAACTTCTGGTCACGATGCATCACCCGGGCGATGTTGATCGGGATGCTGAACTTGGTGAAGATCTCCAGCTGCACGCGCCGACCGGCGATGGCCAGGAAGGTCAGCGGGGCCGGCAGGACTTCGTAACCGGCTTCGGCGGCCACGGCTTCGTCGTAGTGGATCGGGTTGTCGTCCTTGACCGAAGCGGCGAATTCCCGGATCTTCTCCCGCCCGACCACGAAGTGGTCTTCCTGCCGGTAGTGCTTACCGATGATGCCTTCGGCTCCCTGAGGAACTGTCATGCCGCCGCTTTCTCGAATAGTTGCTCAGCGGCGCAGCTTATCAGCGCGGTTGCCGTCGAGAGGCGAGCGCGGCCAACGCGCCCCCGGCGGCTCCCAGCGCCAATGCCGACGGAACGCCGATGCGGGCGGCTTTGCGGGCGGTCCGGAAGTCGCGGATCTCCCAGCCCCGTTCGCGGGCCAGGCTGCGCAACCGGGCGTCGGGATTGATAGCGACGGCGGTACCCACCAGCGACAGCATCGGGACGTCGTTGTAGCTGTCGGAATACGCGGTGCAGCGCTTGAGGTTCAGGCCTTCCCGGATCGCCAGCGAGCGCACCGCGTGCGCCTTGCCGACGCCGTGCAGGATGTCGCCCACCAGCCGGCCGGTGAACACCCCGTCGACCGATTCGGCCACCGAACCCAGGGCGCCGGTCAGCCCGAGCCGACGGGCGATCGTCGCCGCGAGCTCGTACGGCGTGGCCGTGATCAGCCAGACTTGCTGGCCGGCGTCCAGGTGCATCTGAGTGAGCTCGCGGGTGCCCGACCAGATCTTGTCGGCGATGATCTCGTCGTAGATCTCTTCGCCCAGGCGCACCAGTTCGTCGACGGACCGGCCCTCGATGAAGGCCAGTGCCTTACGGCGGCCGGCCGCTACGTCCTCGGCGTTCTCCTTGCCCAGCACCTGAAACTTGGCCTGGGCGTAGACGAATCCGAGTACGTCGCGGTAGGTGAAGTAGTCGCGGGCGGCCAGCCCGCGGCCGAAGTGCACCGCCGAGGAGCCCTGTACCAACGTGTTGTCGACGTCGAAGAACGCGGCGGCGGTCAGGTCGACCGGCGGCGGCGGACGATCCTCTGCGGGGGCGGCGTGCAGGTCGTCGAGGGCGCGTTCGGCGCTGGCGTTGGCGGCCAGGTTCTCCAATTCGGGGTTACCGGTCTGGAAGGCGTTTTTCGCGGGGTCGGAGGAAGCCATCTCAAACCTCCCAGATCGCTGTGTAGCCCGGTTCGCGGTCCCTGCAAGCCGCCGACGTCAACCCTATCCGGCCGCGCCGTCGAACCGGATTCAACCGCGGCTCGCGCCCGGCGAAATGCCACACTGATGCCCATGACGCCAACCGCACGCCGCCCCCGGGTGGAGTTGCTGACCCGCGCCGGGTGTGCGATATGCCTGCGGGTCCACGCCCAGTTGGCCGAGTTGGCCGGCGAGTTGGATTTCGACCTGACCAGCGTCGACGTCGACGCCGCGGCGGCCGCCGGAAACCCCGGCCTGCGGGCCGAATTCGGCGACCGGCTGCCGGTGGTGCTGCTCGACGGCCGGGAGCACAGCTACTGGGAGGTCGACGAACCCCGGTTGCGCGCCGACCTCGCGGCCCGCTGACTGTGACCGGCATCCGTCCCGCGGCATTTGGTAGCCCACCTGCGAACCGACTACCGTAGGTAGCAGTTCACTTTCCGACGCTGCAAGGGAGCGGGCCAGGTGATGCTGCCGTGAGCATCCTGCTCTTCGGAGTTTCGCACCGCAGTGCGCCGGTCTCCATCCTGGAACAACTCAGCATCGACGAGTCCGATCAGGTCAAGATCGTCGACCAGGTGCTGCAGTCCCCGCTGGTGACCGAGGCCATGGTGCTCTCGACGTGCAACCGTGTCGAGGTCTACGCCGTGGTCGAGGCGTTTCACGGTGGGCTCTCGGTGATCGGGCAGGTGCTGGCCGAGTACTCCGGCATGTCGATGGGCGACCTGACCAAGCACGCCTACGTGCGCTACAGCGAGGCCGCCGTCGAGCACCTGTTCGCGGTGGCCAGCGGCCTGGATTCGGCGGTCGTCGGCGAGCAGCAGGTGCTCGGCCAGGTACGCCGCGCCTACGCGTCCGCAGAGGCCAACAGTGCCGTGGGCCGGGTGTTGCACGAATTGGCCCAGCGGGCTTTGTCGGTGGGCAAGCGGGTGCATTCGGAAACCGCGATCGACGCCGCCGGTGCCTCGGTGGTGTCGGTGGCCCTGGGCATTGCCGAGCGCAAGCTGGGCACCCTGGCCGGCAAGACCGCCGCGCTGGTCGGGGCGGGGGCCATGGGTGGGCTGGCGGCGTCGCATCTGGCGCGCGCCGGCATCGGGCGGGTCTACGTCGTGAATCGGTCGGTAGCCCGGGCGCAGCGACTGGCGGCACGGCTCACCGAGTCCGGTGTACCGGCCGAGGCGCTGGGCTTGGACGGGCTGGCCGATGCCTTGGCCGACGCCGACGTCGTGGTCAGTTGCACCGGCGCGGTGAGCCCGGTGGTGTCGCTGGCCGACGTGCACCACGCGCTGGCCGGCGCCCCCCGCGACGAAGCCACCAGGCCTTTGGTCGTCTGCGATCTCGGGATGCCCCGCGACGTCGATCCGGCGGTGGCCGGATTGCCCGGTGTCCTGGTCGTCGACGTGGACCGGGTGCAACACGAACCGTCGGCGCACGCCGCGGCGGCCGACGTCGACGCCGCTCGCCACATCGTCGCCGCCGAAGTCGCCGCCTACCTGGCGGGGCAGCGCATGGCCGAGGTCACCCCGACGGTCACCGCGCTGCGCCAGCGCGCCGCCGACGTGGTCGAGGCGGAGTTGCTGCGCCTGGACAACCGGTTGCCCGGGCTGGAGAGCGCCCAGCGCGAAGAGGTGGCCCGCACGGTGCGCCGCGTCGTCGACAAGCTGCTGCACGCGCCTACGGTGCGGATCAAGCAGCTCGCCAGCTCTCCCGGCGGCGACAGCTACGCCGAGGCGCTGCGCGAACTCTTCGAGCTCGACCAGACCGCTGTCGATGCGGTGGCCGCCGGCGAATTGCCGGTCCTGCCAATCGGATTCGACAACCACTCAGCCGACTAACCGATTGGCGCATGTGATTCGGATAGGCACTCGTGGCAGCCTGCTGGCCACCACCCAGGCTGCGACCGTCAGGGACGCACTGATCGCCAACGGCCATCCCGCGGAGCTGGTGACCATCAGCACCGTGGGCGACAAGTCGTCGGCGCCGATCGAAACGCTCGGAGTGGGGGTGTTCACCACCGCGTTGCGCGAAGCGATGCAGGACGGCCGCGTGGACGCCGCGGTGCACTCGCACAAGGACCTGCCGACCGCCGACGACTCTCGGTTCACCATCGCGGCCATCCCGCCACGGGAGGACGCCCGCGATGCCGTCGTCGCCCGCGACGGGTTGGTGCTGGGAGAGTTGCCGGCGGGTTCGCTGGTGGGGACGTCTTCGCCGCGACGGGCCGCACAGCTTAGAGCATTGGGTCTCGGTTTGGAAATCCGCCCCCTAAGAGGCAACCTAGATACCAGGTTGAACAGGGTAAGCAGTGGTGATCTTGACGCCATCGTGGTGGCCCGGGCCGGTCTGGCTCGACTGGGTCGTCTCGACGACGTCACCGAGACATTGGAGCCGGTGCAGATGTTGCCAGCGCCTGCTCAGGGCGCGCTCGCCGTCGAATGCCGGGCGGGCGACAGCGGGTTGGTCGCGGTGCTGGCGGAGCTGGACGACGCCGACTCGCGGGTGGCGGTCACCGCGGAGCGAGCTCTGCTCGCCGAACTGGAGGCGGGTTGCTCCGCGCCGGTGGGGGCGATCGCCGAAGTGGTCGAGTCCATCGACGAGGAGGGGCGCATCTTCGAGGAGCTGTCGCTGCGTGCTTGCGTGGCGGCGCTGGACGGGTCCGACGTGATCCGCGCGTCCGGCATCGGCACCTCCGAACGGGCCCGGGAGCTGGGTCTCTCGGTCGCCGCGGAGTTGTTCGAGCTGGGCGCCGCAGAGTTGATGAGGGGAGCACGGGAAGAGCCCGTGCAAGGAGATTGAAAGAGACTGTGGGAGCGACAACGATGACGCGAGGGCGTAAGCCGAGGCCGGGCCGCATCACATTCGTGGGCTCTGGTCCTGGCGACCCCGGTCTGCTGACCACCCGGGCCGCGACGGTACTGGCCAATGCGGCGCTGGTGTTCACCGACCCCGACGTGCCGGAGCCGGTATTGGCGCTGATCGGCAAGGACCTGCCGCCGGTGTCGGGTCCGGCGCCCGCCGACGCGTCGGGCAGCACCGACGCGCCGACCGGGTCGGAGGCCCCGCCGGCGGTGGTGGCCAGCGGTCCTGACATCCGCCCGGCGCTGGGTGATCCGGCCGAGGTCGCCAAGACGCTGACCCACGAAGCCCGGTTGGGCGTCGACGTGGTGCGCCTGGTGGCCGGTGACCCGCTGGCCGTCGACGCGGTCATCACCGAGGTGAACGCGGTCGCACGGACCCACCTGCACGTCGAGATCGTGC
Organism: Mycobacterium sp. NGS67; assembly: GCF_059812185.1. Taxonomy (NCBI): domain Bacteria; kingdom Bacillati; phylum Actinomycetota; class Actinomycetes; order Mycobacteriales; family Mycobacteriaceae; genus Mycobacterium; species Mycobacterium sp. NGS67. The sequence goes on along the minus strand of NZ_JCALCF010000009.1, from coordinate 59,126 downwards.
CCGGGTTGTCGCCCAGCAGCGCCGTGCCGACCTATGCCGGGTTGCCGCTGGGTTCGTCGCACACCGTCGCCGACGTGCGTGACCCGCACGTGGATTGGGACGCACTGGCCGCCGCGCCCGGTCCGCTGATCCTGCAGGCCACCGCGTCGCATCTGGCCGATGCCGCGCGCACGCTGATCGACCACGAGTTGGCGGACTCCACGCCGTGCGTGGTGACCGCGCAGGGCACCACCTGCCAGCAGCGTTCGGTCGAGACCACACTGCAGGGTCTCACCGACCCCGCCGTCCTGGGCGGCGGTAATGATCCGGCCGGCCCCTTGACCGGGCCGCTGGTGGTGACCATCGGCAAGACGGTGACCAGCCGGGCCAAGCTGAACTGGTGGGAGAGCCGGGCGCTGTACGGCTGGACCGTGCTGGTGCCGCGCACCAAGGACCAGGCCGGTGAGATGAGCGAGCGGCTCACCTCCTACGGCGCGCTGCCGATCGAGGTGCCAACCATCGCCGTCGAGCCGCCGCGCAGCCCCGCGCAGATGGAGCGTGCCGTCAAGGGACTGGTCGACGGCCGGTTCCAGTGGGTGGTGTTCACCTCCACCAACGCGGTGCGCGCGGTGTGGGAGAAGTTCGGCGAGTTCGGTCTGGACGCCCGCGCGTTCTCCGGGGTGAAGATCGCCTGCGTCGGCGAGTCGACGGCCGACCGGGTCCGCGCGTTCGGGATCAGCCCCGAGCTGGTGCCGTCCGGTGAGCAGTCCTCGATGGGCCTGCTGGACGAATTCCCGCCCTACGACAGCATTTTCGACCCGGTGAACCGGGTGCTGCTGCCGCGTGCGGACATCGCGACCGAGACGTTGGCCGAGGGCCTGCGCGAGCGTGGCTGGGAGATCGAGGACGTCACCGCCTACCGGACGGTGCGGGCCGCGCCGCCGCCGGCGGCCACCCGCGAGATGATCAAGACCGGCGGCTTCGACGCGGTGTGCTTCACCTCCAGCTCCACCGTGCGCAACCTGGTCGGCATCGCCGGCAAGCCGCACGCGCGGACCATCATCGCCTGCATCGGCCCCAAGACCGCCGAGACCGCCGCCGAGTTCGGGTTGCGGGTGGACGTGCAGCCCGACACCGCCGCGGTGGGTCCGCTGGTGGACGCGCTGGCCGAGCACGCCGCCCGGTTGCGGGCCGAGGGTGCGCTGCCGCCGCCGCGCAAGAAGAGCCGCAGGCGATGACGTATCGTGCGTTGACTCTGCGTCCAGGGCGCAATAGTTCGAGTAACTTCCGCCCTCAACGCAGAGTCAGCGCACGGATGAGGCCCTAGCCGTGCGACAGCGTCCGCGCCGGCTGCGTGCCACGCCCGCGCTGCGGCGTCTGGTGGCGCAAACCTCGCTGGAGCCAAGACATTTGGTGCTGCCGATGTTCGTCGCCGACGGCATCGACGAACCACGCCCGATAGCGTCGATGCCGGGGGTGGTGCAGCACACGCGGGACTCGCTACGCAGTGCCGCCGCCGACGCCGTCGCCGCCGGGGTGGGCGGACTGATGCTGTTCGGGGTGCCGCGCGGGCAGGACAAGGACGCGCTCGGCTCAGCCGGTACCGACCCCGACGGCATCCTCAACGTGGCGCTGCGCGACCTGGCCAAGGACCTCGGCGACGCGACGGTGCTGATGGCCGACACCTGCCTGGATGAGTTCACCGACCACGGACACTGCGGCGTGCTGGATGCGCGCGGCCGCGTCGACAATGACGCCACCATCGCTAGCTACGTGAAACTTGCTGTGGCACAAGCGGAGTCGGGCGCACACGTGGTGGGGCCCAGTGGCATGATGGACGGTCAGGTGGCCGCTATCCGCGACGGCCTGGACGCAGCGGGTCACACCGACGTGGTGATCCTGGCGTATGCCGCGAAGTTCGCCTCGGCGTTCTACGGTCCATTCCGCGAGGCGGTCGCCTCCAGCCTGTCCGGGGACCGGCGCACCTATCAGCAGGAGCCCGGCAACATCCGGGAGGCGTTGCGCGAAGTGGACTTGGACCTGGCCGAGGGGGCCGACATCGTGATGGTCAAACCCGCTTTGGGATATCTGGATGTGGTAGCCGCAGCGGCGGCGCGATCGGACGTGCCGGTGGCGGCGTACCAGGTGTCGGGGGAGTATTCGATGATTTGTGCGGCGGCAGCTAATAATTGGATCGACGAACACACCGCGGCACTGGAGTCGTTGACCAGCATCCGGCGGGCGGGGGCCGATATCGTGCTCACCTATTGGGCCGCGGACGCGGCGGGATGGCTTTCTTGAACCGGTGAGGCGCACATGACAGCAGCGGGGGATCCCACGGAAGACCAGCCCTTGTTCTACGAACCGGGCGCCAGCCGGTACTGGTTGCTGGCCGGCCCGGCGTCGGCGGCGTCGCTGATCTACATCCAATGGAGCAACCATGTGCAGATCTCGCTGCTGGTGCCCGCCGTCTTCCTCGTGCTGGTGACGGCGTTCGTGGGGTTACAGGTGCACGCCGCGCGGATCCACACCTCCGTCGAGTTGACCGAGGACGCGTTACGGCAGGGCACCGAGACCATCCTGGTGTCCGAGATCGTCAAGGTGTTCCCGGAAGCCGAGAACTCGGTGGCCTCGGGGAAAACGCTGGCCAGATGGCAGACGGCGCGGGCGCTCGGCGAGCTCGTGGGGGTGCCGCGCGGCCGCTACGGCATCGGCCTGAAACTCACCGGCGGGCGCACCGCGCAGGCCTGGGCCCGTCGTCATCGCCACCTGCGGGACGTGTTGACGCCGCTGGTCGAGCGGCGGCATGGGCCTTTCGTCCCGGATATCGCCGACGATCTGGACATCGACGACGACGAGTCGCAGCTGTGAAGGCCCGCGCTGTCGTCGAACTGGTGCTGGCGGGGGCCGCGGCGGTGGCGACCGGTTTGTGCTGGCTACATACCCGCTCGACGATCGCGGTTGCGCCGGTGGCCGAGGGGCAACCGTCCACGTGGTCGGTCGTCTACCACCCGCAGCAGTTGGTGCTGACGCTGTCGTTGGCGACGGTCGCCGGGATTTTCGCGGTGGTCGGTCTGGCCAGGTTGCGACGGACCGCTACGCGGACTTCTTGACCAGCGGCAATACCAGCCGGCGGCGCGCCGCGATGCCGTCGGCCAGGTGTCGCAGTGCCGCGTGCACGGAGCGGGTGACCGGGAACGGTGTGTCGTCGGAGTCTGCCAGCAATGCGCCCACGATCGGGTTGGCGACGATCATCCACTCCACCCCGGCGGCGCGGCACTCCTCGTCGAGCACGCAGAACAGCGAGATCCCCGCGGTGGAGAAGTGGTCCAGTTCGCTGAGGTCGAGAACGATCGGGCTGTCACCGAGGACGAAACGCCGGACATACTCGCCGACCCGGTCGACGTTGACGGCGTCGATCTCGCCGCGAATGGTGACCACGGTGGCCAGGTGGCGGCAGTGCGCTCGGATCTGTGCACCGCCACAGTCGACGGCGCCCGAAACCGGTCCTGCGATCGCAATCGTCATGAACTGCCCCATTTCCCCGCGGCCGTCTCCCCAACCGTGGAAGACCAAACCTTGCCTATAAGGTGCCCGCAAAACATAAAGGGACCGGTAGTTACGACTAATTCTTTGCTAAGAAGCGGCTGTTAGGCTGCTCTGGCCAGAGACCAGACGGAAAGAACCACGTGCCAAGCGGAGAACTCAAGGGCCAGATCAAGGGTGAGATCAAGGCCCTGACCGGACTCCGCATCGTCGCCGCGGTATGGGTGGTGCTGTTCCACTTCCGGCCCATGGTTGCCGACGTCTCGCCCGACCTGCGGGAGAACTTGGCGCCGGTGCTCAACTGCGGCGCGCAGGGCGTCGACCTGTTCTTCATCCTCAGCGGGTTCGTCCTGACGTGGAACTATCTCGACCGCATGGGCCACTCATGGTCGCTGCGCGCTACCGTGCACTTCCTGTGGCTGCGGCTGGCCAGGGTGTGGCCGGTGTACCTGGTGACCCTGCACCTGGCGGCCTTCTGGTGGATTCTTACCCTGCACATCGGGCACACGCCCTCGCCCGACATCGGCCGGCTGACCGCGATCAGCTACGTGCGGCAGGTGCTGCTGATTCAGCTCTGGTATCAGCCCTACTTCGACCTGTCCAGCTGGGACGGGCCGGCCTGGTCGATCAGCGCCGAATGGCTGGCCTACCTGCTGTTCGGCGGGCTGGTGCTGATCATCTGGCGGATCCAGCACGCGACGCGGGCGCGTGGGCTGATGATGCTGGCGGTTGCGGCGTCCTTGCCGCCGGTGGTGCTGCTGCTAGCCAGCGGGGTCTTCTACACGCCGTGGAGTTGGTTGCCGCGCATCGTGACCCAGTTCGCCGCCGGAGCGATAGCCTGCGCGGCCGTGCGCCGGCTGCGGCTCGGCGAGCGCGGGCGTCGCATCGCCGGGTATCTGTCCCTGCTGCTCGTCGTGGCACTCGTCGGCATCCTCTACTTCCTCGATGCGCACCCGATCACCGGGGTGTATGACAGCAGCGGGGTGGTCGATCTGCTGTTCGTGCCGCTGGTGATAACCCTGGCGATCGGCATCGGCAGCCTGCCTGCGCTGCTCTCGACGCGACTGATGGTCTACGGCGGGGAGATCTCGTTCTGCCTGTACATGGTGCACGAGTTGGTGCACACGCCGTGGACGTGGGCGGTGGTGAACTTCGAATTGCGTCCTTGGGAGCAGGACAGTCCGTGGAAGTGGAATATCTTTGGGCTGCTGGCGATCTCGGTGGGGCTGTCGATGCTGCTGTACCGGTTCGTGGAAGAGCCCGCGCGGCGTTGGATGCGCCGGATGGTCGATGCCCGGCCCACCCCCGCAGGCCATGAACCCGACGATTCCCCGGGCACCAATCTCGATCCCATCCACGTCGCACGCGAAGAGAGCTCGGCGCGGGCCGCGGCGATCTGACGCTCACCGCGCGTTGACGAGAGTTCGCGTCGACATCGGCCTACGATTCAGGGACTGGTCTGAAACGTCTTTTATGGAGGCGCGTGGTGGTGGATCGGCTGGCCACGTGGGTCATCGGTGTCGCGTTCGTGCTCGGTCTGGTCGCTCCGATCACGGCGCAGTGGGCTTATCGCCCAACGAGTTTCGACTTCCGGATGAGCCGCATCGCGGTGATCGGCGACTCCTACACCACCGGCACCGACGAGGGTGGGCTCGGGCCGAAAGCGTGGACGGCCCGTGCCTGGCAGCTGCTTTCGGCGCGGGGCCTGCGCATCGATGCCGACGTGGCGGCCGAGGGCCGCGCCGGGTACGGCATGGTCGGTTCCCGCGGCAGTGTGTTCGCTGATCTGACCGCGCGGGCGGTCAAGCCCGACGACGTGCTGGTCATGTTCTACGGCTCCCGCAACGACCAGGGTGTCGAGCCCGGGTTACTCGCCGACCGGGTGCGCATCACCTTCGAGGCCGCGCGCCGTCTGGCGCCGTCGGCGCGGTTCCTGGTGATCGGACCGCCGTGGCCCACCGCCGACGTGCCCGTTGCGGTATTGCAGATTCGCGACGTGCTGCACGCCGCGGCCCGGGGCGCCGGTGCGGCGTTCGTCGACCCGATCGACCAGCGGTGGTTCGTCGACCGGCCGGACCTGATCGGCACGGACGGCGTGCACCCCAACGATGCGGGGCATCTATACATGGCGCGCAAGATCGCGCCGTTGGTGCGGACGCAGTTGGCACGGTGAGCGGGGCTCGACCGAACGGAACGCCCAACGCTACGAGGGCGCCAGCGCGCTCCCCTTGCGCCACTCGTCCCAACTGATCGTCCAGTCGCCGTTCTGCTCGATCTTCAACGGCGCCCCACCGGTGTTTCGCACCTCGACGACGTCGCCCGGCACGGAGAAGTCGTAGAACCATTTGGCGTTCTCGCCGTTGAGGTTCAGGCAGCCGTGTGAGGTATTGGTATGGCCCTGAGCCCACACCGTCGAATCCAGCTGATGCAGATAGATGCCGTCGATGCTGATCCGGGTGGCGTAATTGATCGTCTCGCGGTATCCGAGCCGGGAATTCTTCGGCAGCCCGAATGTCGAGGAATCCATGATCACCGGGTTTCCCCTGTCCAGCACGGTGTAGACGCCCGGCGGAGTCCAGAACGACAAGGTCCGTCCGCCGACGGTCTCGGTGCCGCCCATCCCCATGGAGGTCGGCATCGTCCGGGCCAGTTTCCCGTTGTCGAAGACGCTGACCATCTTGGTGGTGTCATCGGCGATGGACACGTGCGCATCCCCGATGCGAAATGACACCCGGCTGTCCTCCTGCCCGAACATGCCGCCGCCCAACGCAATACCGTAGATCTTGGCTTCGGCCGTCACCGTGGTACCGGGTGCGTAGTAGTGCTCCGGTCGCCAGTGGGCGTTCTGCGAGTCGACCCAATGCCAGGATCCCGGCACGGCGGGGTTGGTGGTCACCACCAGCTGACGCTCGGCGGCCGCCCGATCGGCGATCTCCTCGTCGAAGTGCGCGACCACCACCGTCCCGACCCCGTAGGTGCCGCCTTCCCGCAACGTGGCCTCCGACGTCATCGTGAACGACACCTTGGTCTGGTTGGACGGCCGCACCGTGGCGAAGGACGAAACCTGCCTATTCTCAACGCCGTTGGTGCCGCGGCTGGTGACGTTGAGGGTGTAGGTGCGCGCGTAACCCAGCGGACCGGTCGGTTTCCACACGGTGCTATCGGGTGTCATGACGCCGTCGACCGGCTTGCCGGCGTCGTTGACCATGCGTACCTCGACGAGTGTTCCCGCGTCGGCTTTCACCTGCACCGGCGCCGCCGGCTGGACATCGCGCGCATCCGGACCCGGCGTGATCGTCACCCGCGCCGGACCCGTCGCGGCCGGCGCGTCACCCGGGGAATGGCAGGCCGATACCGCCAGTCCGAGCACCATGAGCACGGACAGAAACCGACCTAGGAACATGTTGGCTTTCATCACCGAGGGAATTAGCCAACGACATGGGCTTCAAACCGTTGGCTAGCTCACCCAGACGCGAGAGATCATGGCGTTATGGCCGACGACGAGCTCGATACCCTGTACCGGGTCCCGGCGGATCAGTTCACCGCCGAACGCAAGAACCCTGGCCGCCGCGGCCAAGAAGCGCGGCGATACCGAAGCGGCCAAACGGCTTTCCGCAGCCCGCAAACCCACCACAGCGGCGTGGATCGTCAACCGGTTGGTGATCGACCATAGGGACGCGCAGACCCGCTTGGGCGAGTTGGGTGACAGGCTGCGCGATGCGCACGCCGCGATGGACGGCGCACAGATCCGGGAGTTGTCCGCGCGGCAACACCGTCTGATCAACGAACTCACCGAAGCCGCAATCGATGCGGCCGAGATGAAGAGCCCGTCGGCGTCGATTCGCGACGACATCACGGGCACGCTGCAAGCCGCGATCGCCGACCCCGAAGTGCGGGCGCGCCTTGGCCGCCTGACCAAGGCCGAACGCTGGTCTGGCTTCGGCGAGTTCGGCGACAGCGCGGCGGTTTCAGCGCCGACCGCATCCAAGCGGTCCGCGCCGACGGCCAAACAGGCGCCGAAGCGGGAGCGGGAAAAGTTGACGGCCGCGGTGGCCGCGGCCGAGCAGGCGGCGTCGGAGGCCAAGAGTGCACTCACCGACCGGCGAGCGGAGCGTGACGCCGCCCGGACGCGGCGTGACGAGGCAGCGGCGGCCCTGAGCAAGGCAGAGCGTGCGGTAGCCAGTGCTGAGAACAATTACGAAAAGGCGCTCAAAGCCGGTCGCGATGCCGCGCAGGCGCTCAAAGAGGCCAAAGCTGAACTGAAACGGACGTAGCAACCCCAAATCGGTTGCCGCTCAGTCGATTCGCGTCTCAGTCCTCCGCGTGCCGCTCGTAGTCCCAACGTTCGAGTCGAGCCTGCAGCTGCACTAGACCGAGTCCGGCGACCGGCGCGGCTGCGGTGAGCAGTACCGCAACAATCGGACTCATCATCAAAACCTCCAAAACCCTTTCATTCGTACCACGTTCGGCGCGAGATCGTGGTTCATTCGGCAACGATGTCGCCACGAATTCGACGCAATTCAGGCACCCGACAGCGCGCGGTCGGCCAACGCCCCGATCACCGGCGCCAGCAACTGCGCGTACTGCGTGGTGACGTGGTTGTCGTCGCGGAACACCAGGGTGTTGCCGACGATCATCGGGCAGCGCTCGGGGGTGCAGAACAGGTCGGTCAGGTCGGCGTAGGAGCCGCCGGCCGCGGTCGTCACCCGCTGCTCGGCCGCGACGCCGTCGCCGTTGACCGCGACCGATCGCGCCGGTGCGCAGGCGCCCGCGTTGTCCAGATGCGCGGACAGGCACGTCGGCGCCGACGATTGCGGGTCGGCGACCGGGCCCAGCACCAGCACGGTCGACCCCATGCCGCGCAGGTAGGCCACGATGGCCCCCAGCTTGTCGATCCAGGCCGGATCGTAGGAGGCGAAGCTGAAGTCACCGTGATACCGGCGGCTCATGCTCAGCACCACCAGCCGCGGCCGCTCGGCCCTCAGTCGGTCGACGATCTCGGCCCGCCACTGCTCGCACTCGGTGTACTTGCGGCCCAGGTAGGGGCTGACGATCGGCAGGTCCAGGAACGGGCAGGTGACCTTGGCCATCGTCTCCAGCCGCCAGTGCCGCTCGGTGGCGACCCGCTGCAGCGCCGGGTCCCACATCGCGGCGTGCGAGTCGCCGATCAGCGTGACCCGGACAGGCGAGGCGATGTCCGCCGTCGCGCATTCGCTCTGGCCGACGTCGCGCCAGGAACGCATGCAGCCGTTGACGAACACCGGCGCCTTGTCAGCCGGCGCCGCGGCCAGCGACGGGTTCAGATTGGACGGCACCGCACGCAACCCGGCAGATGCCGCCAACGCCGCACGGGCCTGCGCGAACGCCTGACGTACCGCGGCTTCCTGCGGACTGACCTGCGGGTCGGGGGCCGGAGGTAGCGCCGCGATCTTGGCCTGCGGAGCCGCGGCCCCGTGACCCACCGGCGCCGGCACGGCCGTCAGCAACACCGCACACGCGCACGCCGCGACGGCACTGGCCGCACCGGCGACCGCCAGGCTGGCCTTGGCCGAGCGGCGCAACGCCGCGGCGAACCGGCCGGGATTCTCCACCGCATGCATGGTGATCAGCGCAAGACCGGCCGACACCGTCGTCGCCGCCAGCCGGCCCGGCAGCCCGCCGGGATCGCCCAGCAGGGGCGGCAGGAGCAGCAGCACCGGCCAGTGCCACAGGTACCACGAGTACGACACCCGCCCGATCGCCCGCATCACCGGCGGGCACAGCACCCGGCCGACCCCCATGCCCCCGGTCACGCACCCCCCGCCGATCACCAGCGCGGTGCCGAGCACCGGCAGCAGCGCCGACGTGCCGGGATACGGGGTGTGCGGCCCCAACTGAGTGCAGGTCAGCAGGATCAGCCCCAGACCTCCCCAGCCGACGATCGTCGCGGGCAACAACGGCAGCCGCCGCCACTGGTCGATGGTCAGCGCCACCAGCCCGCCGGCGGCCAACTCCCAAGCCCGGGTGGGCAGCGAGAAGAACGCCCACGGCGGCGAGATGTGCGTCCAGAACACCGCCGCGGCCAACGACGCCACCCCGACCAACGCCAACACCACGGCATACGGTGCCGTCCTGGACACCAGGACGGGGCGGAACCGGCCGACCAACCACGCCGTGCCGATGATCAGGGCCGGCCACACCAGATAGAACTGCTCCTCCACACCTAGCGACCAGTAATGCTGGAACGGTGACGGCAGGTCGGAACCCATGTAGTCGGTGCCCTGGACCGCGAACCGGTAGTTGCCGACGTAGAGCATGCTGGCGATACCGTCGACGAACACCCGTCGGGCCTGCAGCGGTGGCAGCACGATGGCCGCCACGACGGCGGTGACGACGCCGACGGTGGCCGCCGCCGGCAGCAGGCGGCGGGCGCGTGCGGCGTAGAAGCTGCCCAGCGCAACGGTTTTCGTGGTCGACACTTCGCGCCAGAGCAGTCCGGTGATCAGGAAGCCGGAGATGACGAAGAAAATGTCGACGCCGATGTAGCCGCCGCCGATGCCGGGGATGCCCGCGTGGTAGAAGACGACGGCGATCACCGCCACGGCACGCAGGCCTTCGATGTCCGGCCTGAAGCGTCCCCGGGGAGTCATCGGCTAGGTCGCCATCCAGGCGAGCTCGCCGGGTAGTCGGGCACGCCAGAAGTCGACGTCGTGTCCGCCGGGGGAGAAGCTGCCCGCCGGCTTCTTCTTGAGTTGGCCGGCGAACTGGCTGCTGGCGAAGAAGAAGCGGTCGCCGATGCCACAGTCGACCCGGATCGGTATCGAGTTCAGCACGGGGAGGCCGAATACCGTGTTGCGGTTCCAGTCGTCGACGCTGTCGAACGCCCCGGGTGCGGCGCCGAGGTAGGACAGGTACAGCGCCGGGCTGATCGCGCAGATCCCGGCGGTGCGGGCCGGTCCGAGACGGGCGCCCAGCAGCAGTGCGCCGTAACCGCCCATCGACCAGCCGAGGAATCCGACGCGGGAGGTGTCCATCCCCATCGAGGTGAGCATCGGCAACAGTTCTTCGAGCACCATGGTCCCGGCGTCCTCGCCGTTGCTGCGGCGGTGCCAGTAGGAGCTGGCGCCGCCGTCCACACCCACCACCGCGAACGGCGGTTTGCCCTCGGCAACCAACTGCGCCAGCGCATCCTCGACGCCGCAGTCCAGCATCATGTTCGCGTCGCTGTCTTTGCCGTGCAAGGCGATCACCGGGCGCAGCATCTTGGTCTGACCCGGCGGCATGGCGATCACCCAGTTGGTCTTGACCCCGCCACGCGCGGCTGAGACGAACGAGCCGGTGAGCTTGGTCGGCAGCGTCTTGCCCGCGGTGGGAGGGTCGAACGGCGCCGGAGCCTCGGGCGCGGCAAGGGGTTTGGCTGGATCCAACAGCGCACCGAGCGCGAACAGGCCCGCAGCGCCCGCGCCGGCACCCATGCGCAGCACCGTACGGCGGGACAGGTCGGCCACGAGCGTCAATGATGCCGTGCCGACGGCCTTCTCGGGGATGAGCCACGCCGTATTGCAAGGCAGTCGTAACGGCGGTGTGACCCCCATGGTGCCCCGAGGCGTGGATGTGCTGTGGTTAGCCATGGCTAGCACTTCGCAGCTGCGCCAAGACTTGTCGCAACGGCAGCTCAGCATGATCGCCCTCGGCGGGGTGATCGGCGCCGGGTTGTTCGTCGGCTCGGGTGTGGTGATCGCGACGACCGGGCCTGCCGCGTTCCTGACGTACGCGATCTGCGGGCTGTTGGTCGTCCTGGTGATGCGGATGCTGGGCGAGATGGCGGCGGCGGATCCGTCGACCGGCTCCTTCGCCGACTACGCCGCCACGGCCCTGGGTGGCTGGGCAGGGTTTTCGGTCGGCTGGCTGTACTGGTACTTCTGGGTGATCGTCGTCGGATTCGAGGCCGTCGCCGGCGGCAAGGTGCTCAATTACTGGTTGCCTGCGCCGCTGTGGCTCCTGTCGTTGTGCCTGATGGTGTTGATGACGGTCACCAATCTGTTCTCGGTGTCCTCGTTCGGCGAGTTCGAATTCTGGTTCGCCGGAATCAAAGTCGCGGCCATCGTGGTGTTCCTGGGTCTGGGTACCGCCTTCGCGGTGGGGCTGTGGCCAGGCCGGCGGTTGGACTTCTCCAACCTGACCGCCCACAGCGGATTTCTCCCCCACGGGGTGGGTGCCGTGCTCGGCGCCGTCGTCGTGGTGATCTTTTCCATGGTCGGCGCCGAAGTCGTCACGATCGCCGCCGCCGAGAGCCGGGACCCGGAACTGGCCATCGCGCGGGCGACCAGGTCGGTGGTCGCCCGCATCGTGGTCTTCTTCGTCGGCTCGGTGCTTCTGCTGGTGGTGGTCACGCCGTGGAATTCGTTGGAACCCGGGGCATCACCGTACGTCGGCGCGCTGACGCACATGGGCCTGCCCGGCGCGGATCAGGTGATGAACGCCGTGGTGCTCACCGCGGTCCTGTCGTGTCTGAACTCCGGCCTCTACACCTCGTCGCGGATGTTGTTCGTCCTCGCACGCCGACGAGAGGCCCCCGCCGCGCTGGTCAAGCTGAGTCGGCGCGGGGTGCCCGCCATCGCCATCCTGTGTTCGTCGGTGATCGGGTTCGGCTGCGTGCTGATGTCCTGGCTGTCACCCGACACGGTATTCCTGTTCCTGCTCAACTCTTCTGGCGCGGTCATCTTGTTCGTCTACCTGCTGATCGCGCTGTCGCAGATCGTGTTGCGGCGCCGCACATCACCGGACAAGCTGCGAATGAAGATGTGGTTGTTTCCGGTGCTGTCGATCCTGACCACCGTCGGGATCACCGCGGTGCTGGTGCAGATGGCCTTCGATGCCCAGGCGCGCAGTCAGCTGTGGCTCAGTCTGTTGTCCTGGGCGGTGGTGGTCGGGGTGTATTTCGTTGTGCCGAGCAGACGCAAAAGCCCCTGAAACGGGACGTTTCAGGGGGCTTTCGCGTCTGCTCGCGCGGGATACCGAGAGGTGAACGACCGCAGCGTTTTTCGAGACGCCTCCGCCGGCGGTGATCGCCGGCGGAGGCACGTCTCGGTTAGGCGGCCGGCCGACGAGTGGCGGTCGGTGCGACGGTGGCGTCGTTGCGCCGCCCCCTCAACCCCGCCAAACCGGCCAGGCCGAGGAGACCGGTGAGGCCCCACAGGCCGGTTTTGTCGCTGTTCTGGTTGTCGTCCTTGTCGGCCAGCGTGGTGGTCGACGACGGGGCAGGAGCCGGGTCGACGGAGGCACTCGCGATGCCTGCTCCGCCGAAACTGAGAGCCGCTGCCGTCCCGAAGATGGCGATTGCCTTGCGCATTTCAAATTTTCCCTTCGACCGTGATCGAGCGGAATGGATTTGGAACCAGTGTGTTCTAGTTCCTCGGATGACGGCAGAACGGATCTCCGCAGTGCCGCGTGCTCGACATACCCGGGCGTTTAGCGCTCAAACCTGCTTTCGCACACGGTTTCCTCATCCAGATACACGATGCGAAACGGACCCACCGGAATGCGAAGCCATTCCTGTCGTCAGCTGCGCCATTGCCGTTCAACCGATTTGACCAACGCGGTCAGCGTCGCGTTCACCGGCGCTTCGATCCCGACCCGAGCGCCCTGCCGTGGCACCGCGCCGTTGATGACGTCGATCTCGCTGACCCGGCGCGCCTCGTGGTCGAGCAGTGCCGAGGGTTTCGCGTCGGGCATGCCCGCACCGAAGTTGCGCACGTGCGCCACGGGATCGGCGACGTCGATGGCGATGCCGGATGCGCGCGCCACCGTCCACGCCTCCGTCGCCGCGGCCCGACTGACCGGGCCGATATCCGGATCATCCATCACCTGACCGACGGTCAGGCCCGTCAGCGCACACGGCGCGCTGTAGGCGACATTGCAGATCAGCTTCTCCCACTGCATGGCGGCGATGTCGGTGACCGCGGCGGCGTCGAAGCCCGCAACGGTCCACACCTGCGCCACTTCGGCAACCGCCTCGTAGGACAGCGACGAGTAGGCACCAAAACGCATGGCGCGCATGGCGTTATGGTGCACATGTCCAGGTGCGACCCGCGCCGCGCCGAAGCCGCTGGCGATCCCGACCGCCACCCGTTGCTCGCCGACGATGCCGGCGACCGTATCCGCTGAGCCCAGACCATTCTGGATGGTCAGCACCGGCGTGGCAGCACCGAGCATCGAAAGTGCCTGTCGGGCACCGGTGCTCACGTCGGCGGCCTTGACGGCTAGCACGATCAAATCCATCGGCTCGGCCGGGGCGACGGTGTCGGCGCGCACCCGCACGGTCTGGTCGTAGTCGGGTCCGCTGACCCGCAGACCGTGCTGGGTGATCGCGTCGATGCCGGGTTGGTAACTGTCCACCACCAGCACGTCGTTGCCCGCCGCGGCCAGTTTGGCCGCATAGATCGAACCCATTGCACCGCAACCGATTACCGCGATCTTCATGCGTCCGCTCCCAGCTCGGTGATCAGTTCGGCCAAGCCGGGCTTTTGTTCCAGCCCGAAACCCGGCGCGTCGGTCGGCGAGATGCGGCCGGCCTCCAGCACGCAATCCGGCGAGTAGCCGCCGAACGGCTGGAACACCCCCGGATAGGACTCACATCCGCCGAGGCCCAACCCAATCGCGATGTGCAGGTTGATCAGGTGGCCGCCGTGCGGAAAGGCGAACCGGCGGTCGAAGCCGTGCGCCTCGAGCACCGAGAGCATGCGGGCGTATTCACCCAACCCGTAGCTCAGCCCGGCGTCCATCTGGAAGATGTCGCGGCCGGCCCGCATGCCGCCGTACCGCACCAGGTTGACGACGTCGGGCACCGAGAACAGGTTCTCCCCGGTGGCTACGGCACCGTCATAACAGTCCGTCACCGCATGATTCAGGTCGAAATCCAGCGGATCTCCGGGTTCTTCGAACCAGCGCAGCCGGTAGGGCGACAACACGGCCGCCCAGTCGGTCGCCGCGGAGAGGGCGAATCGTCCGTTGGCGTCCACCGCGACCCGCCCGCCGTCCCCGACCAGGTCCACCGCGGCCTCGATGCGGGCCAGGTCCTCAGGCATCGACGCCCCGCCGATCTTCATCTTCACCGCGTCATACCCCAGGTCCAGGTAGGAGCGCAGCTCGGCGCGCAGTCGCTGCACGCCGGCGCCGGGGTAGTAGTAGCCGCCGGCGGCGTAGACGGCGACCGACGTGGCCGACTGCCGTCCGAAGTGCCGGGCGATCGTGGCGTGGGCGGGCTCGTCGTTGAGTTTGGCGTTGAGGTCCCAGCAGGCCAGTTCCAGGGCCGCCGCGGCGGCGGCACGGTCGCCGTGCCCGCCGGGCTTCTCGTCGCGCAGCGCACACGCCAGGACCGCGGCCGGGTCGAGCAGGCCCGCGTCGTTAAGCAGCGCATCCGGGGACGCGGCGAGCACCCGCGGGATCATCCGGTCGCGCAGGATCCCGCCCTGGGCGAATCGACCGATCGAGTCGAATGCCACCCCGACCGCGCGCCGGCCGTTCCGGACGGCGGCGATCGCCAGCAGCGAGACGGTGTGGCCGGCGAAGCTGACCAGCGCATTCGCCGGCGCACCGTTGCCCTCGCTGCGAAGGGCGACAGAGCGCTCCCGGATCGCGGTGAGTTTCATCACCCGAACCGGTGCCCATGCGGTAGTTGCATAGCCAAACTTCTACACCCTGTAGTTGAAGCGGCCGCAGCGGCTGGGACACTGGTCGGCATGGGTGATGGCGGTCCGGCGAGCGCGCGGGTAGCGGCGTCCGCGCGGCTGTTCGGCGAGGCCGGCTCGGTCATTCCCGGGGGAGTCAACTCGCCGGTGCGGGCGTTCACCGCGGTAGGCGGGACTCCGCGCTTCATCACGCAGGCCAATGGCTGCCGACTCACCGACGCCGACGGCAACGCCTACGTCGACCTGGTCTGTTCCTGGGGTCCGATGATCCTGGGCCACGCGCACCCCGCCGTCGTCGACGCCGTGGTCAAGGCCGCCGCCGACGGCCTGTCGTTCGGCGCCCCGACCCCGGCCGAGACCGAACTGGCCGCCGAGATCATCGGGCGGGTGGACCCCGTGCAGCGCATCCGGTTGGTGAACTCCGGTACCGAGGCCACCATGAGCGCGATCCGCCTGGCGCGCGGCTACACCGGACGTCCGAAGATCGTCAAGTTCTCCGGCTGCTACCACGGGCACGCCGACGCGTTGCTCGTCGACGCCGGCTCGGGAGTGGCAACGCTGGGTTTGCCGTCCTCACCCGGGGTCACCGGTGCGGCCGCGGCCGACACAATCGTGTTGCCGTACAACAACATTGAGGTAGTGCGGGAACTCTTCGCGCAACACGGCGAGCAGATCGCCGCCGTGATCACCGAGGCCAGTCCCGGAAACATGGGTGTGGTGCCACCCGCGCCCGGTTACAACGCCGCACTGCGCAGCATCACCGCCGAACACGGCGCGCTGCTGATCGTGGATGAGGTGATGACCGGCTTCAGAGTCAGCCGAAGTGGTTGGTACGGAATCGATCCCGTCGATGCCGACCTGTTCACCTTCGGCAAGGTGATGAGCGGCGGACTGCCGGCCGCGGCGTTCGGTGGCCGGGTCGAGGTGATGGAGCGACTGGCCCCCCTGGGTCCGGTGTATCAGGCCGGCACCCTGTCGGGTAACCCGGTGGCGGTGGCCGCGGGGCTGGCGACGCTGCGGACCGCCGACGACGCGGTGTACGCCGCGCTGGACGCCAACGCCGACCGGCTGGCCGCGCTGCTCACCGAGTCGCTCACCGCGGCCGGTGTCCCACACCAGATTCCGCGGGCCGGGAACATGCTCAGCGTGTTCTTCGCCGAGGCGCCGGTCACCGATTTCGCCGCCGCTCGCGCCAGCCAGACCTGGCGTTACGCGCCGTTCTTCCATGCCCTGCTCGACGCGGGCATCTATCCACCGTGCAGCGCTTTCGAGGCGTGGTTCGTCTCGGCCGCGCTTGACGACGGTGCTTTCGGACAAATCGCCGACGCGTTGCCCGCCGCCGCTGCCGCAGCGGCCGCGGCACAGGAGGACCAAACCTGATGGCCGAGACGACCAGGGTGCACGTGGTGCGCCACGGCGAAGTGCACAACCCCACCGGTGTCCTGTACGGCCGGCTGCCCGGCTTCCGGCTGTCGGACAACGGCGTCGCGCAGGCGGCCGCGGTCGCCGACTTCCTGGCCGACCGCGACATCGTCGCGGTGATCGCCTCGCCGCTGCAGCGCGCACAGGAGACCGCCGCACCCATCGCCGCGCGGCACAACCTGACCGTGGACACCGACCCCGACCTGATCGAATCGGCCAACTTTTTCGAGGGCAAGCCGATGGGTCCGGGCGATGGGGCCTGGCGTAGCCCGCGGTACTGGTGGCAGCTGCGCAACCCGTTCCGGCCGTCCTGGGGCGAGCCCTACATCGAGGTCGCGACCCGGATGGCCGGCGCGGCGGAAAAGGCACGCGCGCGCGGCGCCGGCCACGAGGCGGTGTGCGTGAGTCACCAACTGCCGGTGTGGACGCTGCGCCTGCACCTGACCGGCAAGAAGCTCTGGCACGACCCGCGGCGCCGGCAATGCGCGCTGGCCTCGGTGACCACGCTGGTCTACGACGACGACCGCCTGGTCGACGTGGAGTACTCCGAGCCGGCGGCCCCGTGAGGCCCTTGGCTGTTGTCGTACTGGTGCTGGCCGGGCTGCTGACCGGCTGCTCCGGGCGCGACGCCGTCGCCCAGGGCGGCACGTTCGAGTTCGTGTCCCCGGGCGGCAAGACCGACATCCGCTACGACCCGCCGGAAAGTCGCAGCCGGCCGGGACCGTTGTCCGGGCCCAGCCTCACCGACCCCGCGCGCACCCTGTCGCTGGACGATTTCCGGGGAAACATCGTCGTCGTCAACGTGTGGGGCCAATGGTGCGGCCCGTGCCGGGCCGAGATCACCCAACTGCAGCGGGTGTACGACGCCACCCGCGACTCGGGGGTGTCCTTCCTGGGGATCGACGTGCGTGACAACAGTCGTCAAGCGGCGCTGGACTTCGTCAACGATCGGCACGTGACGTTCCCGTCGATCTACGACCCGCCGATGCGCACTTTGATCGCGTTCGGCGGTAAATACCCGACCACGGTGATTCCGTCCACGCTGGTGCTGGACCGCCAGCACCGCGTGGCCGCGGTCTTCCTGCGTGAACTGCTGGCCGAGGATCTGCAGCCGGTCGTGCAGCAGGTGGCCGCCGAAGCGCCTGCCGATGCGAGGTCGGGACCACAGTGAGTGGTTTCGCCCACCTCGCCGCCGCCGGCCCGCTGGTGGTCGCGCTCGGCGTGTGCATGTTGGCCGGGCTGGTGTCGTTCGCGTCGCCGTGTGTGGTGCCGCTGGTGCCGGGTTACCTGTCGTATCTGGCGGCGGTGGTCGGCGTCGAGGAAGAACAAGAGCGCCCCGGCACGCTCAAGGCTCCGCCCGCGGCGCGTTGGCGAGTGGCCGGGTCTGCGCTGTTGTTCGTCGCCGGATTCACCACGGTGTTCGTGCTCGGCACTGTCGTCGTGCTCGGCATGACCACCGCGCTGATCGACAACCAGCTGGTGCTGCAGCGGGTCGGCGGCGTGCTCACCATCGTCATGGGATTGGTGTTCGTGGGACTCATTCCGGCGCTGCAACGTCAGGTCCGGTTCAGCCCCCGTCAGGTGACGACGACGGTCGGCGCGCCGCTGCTGGGCGCGGTGTTCGCCCTCGGCTGGACGCCCTGCCTGGGGCCGACGCTGACCGGGGTGATCACGGTGGCCTCGGCGACCGACGGCGCCAACGTGGCGCGCGGCATCGCGCTGGTGATCGCCTACTGCTTGGGGCTGGGGATCCCGTTCGTGCTGTTGGCGTTGGGCTCGGCCCAGGCGGTGACCGCGCTGGGCTGGTTGCGCCGGCACACCAGGGCAATCCAGGTCTTCGGTGGCGTGCTGCTGATCTCGGTGGGCGTGGCGCTGGTCACCGGGGTGTGGAACGACTTCGTGTCCTGGCTGCGCGACGCGTTCGTCTCCGACGTGAGGCTGCCGATCTGATGACCCCCAGAGAGGCGCGAGTGGCGCCCGAGGTGGCGCGAGCAGACGCAGAATCGCACAAAACCAGGGATTCCGGTGCGATTCTGCGTCTGCTCGCCCCGAGAAAGCTCGCGGGCAAGGCGCGCAACACCTGGCGGTCGCTGACTTCGATGGGCACCGCGCTGGTGCTGCTGTTCCTGCTCGCGCTGGGCGCGATTCCCGGAGCTCTACTGCCGCAGCGCAGCCTCAACGCAGCCAAGGTCGAGGAGTACCTGCACACCCACCCGATGATCGGCCCGTGGCTCGACGAGTTGCAGGCCTTCGACGTGTTCTCCAGCTTCTGGTTCACCGCCATCTACGTGCTGTTGTTCGTGTCCCTGGTGGGGTGTCTGACGCCGCGGATCCTCGAACACGCCCGCAGCCTGCGCGCCACCCCGGTGGCCGCGCCCCGCAACCTGGCGCGGCTGCCCAAGCACGCCGAGGCACGACTCGCGGCCGACCCCGCCGAGGTGAACGCGCTGGCCAACACCATCAAGGACCGGCTGCGCGGATGGCGCACCGCGATCAGACACCACGACCAATCCGTCGAGGTCTCCGCGGAGAAGGGCTACCTTCGCGAGTTCGGCAACCTGGTGTTCCACTTCTCGCTGCTGGGTTTGTTGGTCGCGGTGGCCGTCGGCAAGCTGTTCGGCTACGAGGGCAACGTGATCGTCATCGCCGACGGCGGCCCCGGCTTCTGTTCGGCGTCCCCGGCAGCGTTCGACTCGTTCCGGGCGGGCAACACCGTCGACGGCACCTCACTGCACCCGATCTGCCTGCGGGTCAACAACTTTCAGGCACACTATCTACCGTCGGGACAGGCGACGTCGTTCGCCGCAGACATCGCCTACCAGGCGGGTGGCGATCTGGACGCCAACATCTGGCGGCCCTACCGGCTGGAGGTCAACCACCCGCTGCGGGTAGGCGGCGACCGGGTCTATCTGCAGGGCCACGGGTACGCGCCCACCTTCACCGTGACGTTCCCGGACGGGCAGACCCGCACCTCGACCGTGCAGTGGCGACCCGACAACCCGCAGACCATGTTGTCCTCCGGCGTCGCGCGCATCGACCCGCCGGCCGGCAGCTATCCCACCGCCGAGGAGCGGCGCCAACACCAGATCGCGATCCAGGGTCTGCTGGCCCCGACCGAGCAACTCGACGGCGCCCTGCTGTCGTCGCGGTTTCCGGCGCTCAACGCCCCGGCGGTGGCTATCGACGTCTACCGCGGCGACACCGGCCTGGACACCGGCCGGCCCCAGTCGTTGTTCGACCTGGACCCCCGGCTGATCGAACAGGGCAGGCTGACCAAGGAGAAGCGGGTCAACCTGCGCGTCGGCGAGCAGGTCCGCATCGACCGGGGCCCGGCCGCGGGCACCGTCGTCCGTTTCGACGGCGCCGTGCCGTTCGTCAACGTGCAGGTCTCGCACGACCCCGGCCAGTACTGGGTACTGGTCTTCGCGATCACGATGATGGCCGGACTGCTGGTGTCGCTGCTGGTGCGGCGCCGCCGGGTGTGGGTCCGGCTCCTGCCGGACCCCGACCGTCCCGGTACGGTGAACGTCGAATTGGGCGGCCTGGCGCGCACCGACAACTCGGGGTGGGGTGACGAGTTCGAGCGGCTGACCCAGCGGCTACTGGACGGGCTGGGTGACGGGGACGCACCTGCCGGCATCCCCGCTGGCATTTCCCCGAAGGCCGGAAGGGACGTCACGTGAACACCTCGAATATCGACATCGATCTGGCCCGCTACTCGGACTGGGCGTTCACCTCGGCCGTGGTGGCCTTGGTCGTCGCGTTGTTGCTGCTGGCCTACGAGCTGGCCTACACCCGCGCCCGCAAGCTCGAGCCGGTCGCCGCGGGCGGCGTCAGCACCGACAGCGCCATCCCCGGGATCGTGTCGGACACCCCGCAGCGACCATTCGACGAACGCGTCGGGCGCGCCGGCCTGGCCGTGCTGTACCTGGGTATCGGGTTGCTTTTCGCCTGCATCGTGCTGCGCGGCCTGGCCACCATGCGGGTGCCGTGGGGCAACATGTACGAGTTCATCAACCTGACCTGCATGTCGGGCCTGTTCGCCGGCGCGATCGTGTTGCGCCGCCCGCAGTACCGGCCGCTATGGGTGTTCCTGCTGCTGCCGGTGCTGATTCTGCTGACGGTGTCCGGTCGTTGGCTCTACGCCAACGCCGCGCCGGTGATGCCGGCCTTGCAGTCCTACTGGCTGCCCATTCACGTCTCGGTGGTCAGCCTGGGGTCCGGGGTGTTCCTGGTCGCCGGGATCTGCAGCATCCTGTTCCTGCTGCGCACGTCGCGTTTCGGCGACCCGGGCACCGAGGGCAGGCTGGCGCAGCTGGTGCAGCGCTTCCCCGACGCCCAGACGCTGGACCGGATCGCCTACCGAACCACGATCTTCGCCTTTCCGGTGTTCGGGTTCGGCGTCATCTTCGGCGCGATCTGGGCCGAGGAGGCCTGGGGCCGCTACTGGGGTTGGGACCCCAAGGAGACGGTGTCGTTCATCGCGTGGGTGGTCTACGCGGCCTACTTGCATGCCAGGTCGACGGCCGGGTGGCGGGACCGGAAGGCCGCCTGGATCAACGTCGCAGGATTCGTCGCGATGGTCTTCAATCTCTTCTTCGTTAACCTGGTGACCGTCGGACTGCACTCCTACGCGGGTGTGGGCTGAGGCGACAAAGGGGGAGCAGCGAGTGTCAGAACATCCGACGCCGGGCGTGGGGACGCCACGCGTCCACCCGGGCACCGGATCCGACGTCAATGCCGACCAGCAGACCGTCCAGGCGCAGCAGCCAGAGGCGACGACCCGGGCTTTCGCCGGGTTCCGCACCGAGCGGCGGACTCCCGCCGCCGCGGACAGCGCCGTCGGCTCGGCCAGCATGGCGCCGCCGCCGCAACCGGTCGAATTGCCGCACGCCCGGCCGCAGTGGGAGCCCGCACCGTCGACGGGACCGGTGACCGCGGTGACCCGGGTGGACCCGACGGCCTACGGCGCCTACTACCCCGGGCCGCCCGACCAAGCGGGAACCGCGGAGCGGCCCCAGTTCCGTCCGGAGCCGCTGCCGCAGACGCCGTATCCGGAGCTGTCGAGCACCGTGCTGCTGCGACCGGTGAAGCCGCCGCCGTCGGAGGGTTGGCGACGGGCGCTGTACGTGTTGTCGGGCCAGCTGATCAACCTGGGCGAGAGCCCGCGGGCGATGCGGCACAACAACCTGGTCGCCCAGATCAACCGACCGCTGCGCGGCAGCTACCGGATCGCGGTGCTCTCCCTGAAGGGCGGCGTGGGGAAGACCACCATCACCGCGACCCTGGGATCGACGTTTGCGTCCGTGCGCGGCGACCGGGTGGTGGCCGTGGACGCCAACCCGGACCGCGGCACGCTGAGCCAGAAGCTGCCGCTCGAGACACCGGCCACCGTGCGGCATCTGCTGCGCGACGCGAAGAGCATCGATCGTTACAGCGACGTCCGCAGTTACACGTCGCAGAACGAGAGCGGGCTGGAAGTGCTGGCCTCGGAGAACGATCCGACGGTGTCGGAGGCGTTCAGCGGTGACGACTACACCCGGATCGTGGACATCCTGGACCGCTTCTACGGCCTGGTGCTCACCGACTGCGGCACCGGTCTGCTGCATTCGACGATGTCGGCGATCCTGGCCAAGTCCGACGTGCTGGTCGTGGTCGCTTCGGGGTCCATCGACGGCGCCCGCAGTGCCTCGGCGACGCTGGACTGGCTGGAAGCACACGGGCACGAAGACCTGGTCCGCAACTCGATTGCGGTGATCAACGCGGTCCGCTCCCGCTCCGGCAAAGTCGACATGCAGAAGGTGGTCGACCACTTCGCGCGGCGTTGCCGTGCGGTGCGGGTGGTGCCGTTCGACGCCCACCTCGAGGAAGGCGCCGAGATCAGCCTGGATCGGTTGAAGCGCGAAACCCGCGATGCTCTCGCCGAATTGGCGGCGGTGGTCGCCGAGGGTTTCCCGGGCGACGCGCGGCGCGCCAACCCGAACTTCGTCTAACGGGGTTTGTTGTCGCCAAGCCGGCGCAGGAACTCCGGATCGTCGTCGGGTCCGATGACGCGGGTCCGCGGCGGGCTCGTCTGCGACCGCGCCGCACGCCAGCCGAGATAGATCAGCGTCCCTGAGATCAGGACGACGAGCAGGTAAAGCACGCGACACCTCCTCCAAGCGAATATACCCGCGACGTAGTCTCAAGATGTGTCAGAAGCGCGTCGCGACAAGAGCACTGGCGTGATCGCCGTCGTCGTCTACGCGGTGGCCCGGCTGGTGCTGGTGGTGGTGATCGGCGGTGCGATCTACGGAATCGCGCGCCTGCTCGGGGTGGACGATTTCCCGGTCGCCGTCGCCGGACTGTTCGGACTGGTCGTGGCGATGCCGCTGGGCATGTGGGTGTTCAGCCCGCTGCGACGACGGGCGACGACCGCGCTCGAGGCGGCCGGGTCGCGGCGGCGGGCGGAACGCGATCAGTTGCATGCCCGGCTGCGGGGCGAGCAGGCGGCTGAAAGGGACCAGACCTAGGCGTCACTGTGCTGCGGCAACCGCACCACTTGCGCGGCGTAGGTCAGCCCGGCGCCATAGCCGATCAGTAGCGCCAGGTCGCCCGGCTTGCCCAGCCCGGTTTCCATCAAATCGGCGATGGCCAGCGGAATGGACGCCGCCGACGTGTTCCCGGCGTGCTCGATGTCGTTGGCGACGACGGTGTCCGGGCGCAGCTGCAGGTTCTTGACCAGCAGGTCGTTGATCCGGGTATTGGCTTGATGGGGCACGAACACGTCGATCTGGTCGGGTCCGATCCCGGCCGCCTCGAGCGCCCGCCGGCCGACGTCGCCCATCTTGAAAGCCGCCCAACGGAACACCGCCGGGCCTTCGAGCCGCACGAACGGACGCGGCCCGCTGGGATTCTGGGCGAAGGTGATCCAGTCGATGTCCTGCCGGATGGCATTGGACTGTTCGCCGTCGCTGCCGGCAACGGTCGGGCCGATGCCCTGCTCGGACGTCTCGCCCACCACCACGGCGGCGGCGCCGTCGGCGAAGATGAAGCAGTTGCCGCGGTCGTACATGTCGATCGTGGGCGACAGCTTTTCGGTGCCGACCACCAGCATCTTCGCGGTCACCCCGCCGCGGATCATGTCGGCCGCGGTGCCCAGCGCGTAGCCGAAGCCGGCGCATCCCGCGGACAGATCGAAGCCGAGCACATCCTTGGCGCCCAGTGCCGCCGCGACCATCGGGGCCGCCGGTGGGGTCTGCAGGAAATGCGTGTTGGTGGTGACGATGACACCGTCGATGTCGGCCGCGGTCAGCGACGCGTTGGACAGCGCCCGTCGGCAGGCTTCGGCTGCCATCGACGCGGCGGATTCGTCATCCGCGGCGAACCGGCGCGTCTTGATGCCGGTACGGGAGTAGATCCACTCGTCGGAGGAGTCGATGTTCTGGCAGATCTCGTCGTTGGTGACGACGCGTTCCGGGCGGTAGGCCCCGACGCTGAGCAATCCGACCTTCTTGGGGCCGCTGGCCGAGGCGATCTCAGACATGGCCGTCCTTCCCGCGTCAACTCGAGCTCCCTCAAGGGACTCTAGGCGTGCCGGTGCCGGTCGTTCATCCGGGTCTAAGGCTTCAGCGCAGTTTGGACAGGCACAGCACGATCGGTGGTGAATACGCGGTGGTCTGGACCCATTCGCCGGTGGAGCAGTTGGACGTGCTGGTGGTGCGTTTGACCACCCGGTCGGTGGCGCTGCTCGAGCCGCAGCTCGCGGCCGAGACCGTCACCTCGCGGCTGCCGTCACGCTTGACTGCACCCGGCACCCGCCGGATGCAGTCACCGACCTTGGCTGCTTTGATCGTCCGCGCGGAAGCGTCGGGACTGTTGCGCGACGGGGTGGTGGTGCGCGGCGACGCCGAGTGCCGAGTGTCCGTCCGGTGCAGCACCGAACCGAGGCTGGCCATGAAGGCCAGCGCGACGACGACGGCGATCGCGGACAGCGCCGTGCCGACATATCCGATGGCCAGACCGGCGATGGCCAGTCCGCGCCCCTCCTGGCCGGTCCGCTTGATCTGGGACAGCGAGATGTGGCCCAAGACGATCCCCAGCGGAGCCAGGACCAGCGAACACACCAGGGCCGCGATCGCCAGCGGGTTCGTCGGCCGACTCGGCGGATTAGGCGGATAAGGCGGATTAGGCGGATACGGCGGATACGGCGACTGACCGTCGTACGGCGTGTTCATGAAACCCCCTGCAGCACAGTGGTTTGCGCTGTATGTCCTGGACCGGACAGTAAGGTATCACCCCGCCAGCGTCAGCGCGCCGGCCACCGCTGTCGCCCAGATCACCATGACCAGGCCGGTGTCGCGCAGCACCGGGATCAGTTCCTGCCCGCCGCGACCGGAGCGTACCGGGCGGTCGGCGCGCAGCGCCAGCGGTGTGGCCACCAGACCCGCCGCGCACCACGGCGTCGCCAACATCAGCACCAGCGTCAACAGGCCGGTGAGCGCCAGCAGCGCGTGGTAGAGCACCCGGGTGCGACCGTCGCCCAACCGGACCGCCAGCGTGATCTTGCCGGACACGGTGTCGGTGGGGATGTCGCGCAGGTTGTTGGCGACCAGCACCGACGACGAGAGCGCCCCGATGGCCACCGCCAGCACCACGCCCACCCAGTCGATCCGCAAAGCCTGCGTGTACTGGGTGCCGAGAACGGCGGTCAACCCGAAGAACACGAACACCGCGGCCTCACCCAGCCCGGAGTAGCCGTACGGCTTGGATCCGCCGGTGTACAACCAGGCCGCGGCGACACACGCGATCCCGACGCCGATCAGCCACGGCCCGCTGACCAACGCCAGCGCCAACCCCGAACAGCAGCCGAGGAACAGGCTGACCAGCGCCGCCGTCGCCACCGCTCGCGGGGTGGCCAGGCGCGACCCCACCAGGCGCATCGGGCCGGCCCGCACGTCGTCGGTGCCGCGGATGCCGTCGGAGTAGTCGTTGGCGTAGTTGACGCCGACGATGAACGGGACCGCGACCCCCAGCGCCAGCAGTGCCTTCCACCACACCGCCGCGTGCAACCAGGCGGCCGCGCCGGTGCCCGCGATGACGGGTGCCACCGCGTTCGGCAGCGTCCGCGGACGAGCGCCGGACACCCACTGGGCAATAGTGGCCACCAACGCATCCTGCCCTATGCCCGACAATGGGCGAATGCTCGGAGTGATCGGTGGCACCGGCTTCTACACGTTTTTCGAGTCCTACACCCGCACGGTGTCGGTGGACACCCCGTGGGGCCGGCCCAGCGCACCCCTCACGATCGGCGCCGTCGGCGGGCACGAGGTGGCGTTTCTGCCGCGGCACGGCGCCAAGCACGAATTCTCGGCGCACACCGTGCCCTACCGGGCCAACATGTGGGCGCTGCGCTCGGTGGGGGTGCGGCGGGTGTTCGCACCGTGCGCGGTCGGCAGCCTGGACCCCGAGGTCGGACCGGGCACGGTGGTGGTCCCCGACCAGCTGATCGATCGCACCAGCGGCCGGGCGGACACCTACTTCGATTCCGGCGGGGTGCACACCAGTTTCGCCGACCCGTACTGTCCGGCGCTGCGGACGGCGGTCACCGGACTGCCCGACGCCCCTGATCTCGTCGACGGCGCCACCATGGTGGTGATCCAGGGTCCCCGCTTTTCCACCCGCGCGGAGAGCCGGTGGTTCGCCGCGGCGGGGTTCCAGCTGATCAACATGACCGGCTACCCAGAGGCGATACTCGCCCGGGAACTCGAATTGTGTTACGCGTCAATCGCTTTGATCACCGATGTCGATGCCGGCGTGGAGGTGGGAGAAGGCGTGACCGGCGTGGACGTGTTCGCCGAGTTCGAGAAGAACATCCCGATGTTCAAGGGGCTGGTGCGTGCGGCCATCGGCCGGGTCGCCGCCGAGCGCACCTGCACGCACTGCCGTCGGCACGCCGGGGTCCCGTTGCCGTTCGAGTTGCCATGAGGGTGTTGCTGACGGGAGCGGCGGGGTTCATCGGCTCCCGGATCGGAGCCGCGCTACGGGCGGGCGGTCATGAGGTGGTCGGGGTGGACGTGCTGCTGCCCGCCGCGCAAGGGCCGAACCCGGTGCTGCCGGAGGGTTGCCATCGGGTCGACGTCCGCGACGCCGGCGCCCTGGCCCCGCTGCTGGACGGCATCGACCTGGTGTGTCATCAGGCCGCGATGGTGGGGGCCGGGGTGAACGCCGCGGACGCACCCGAATACGGCGGCCACAACGACTTCGGCACGACGGTGTTGCTGGCGCAGATGTTCGCCGCCGGGGTGTCGCGTCTGGTGCTGGCCTCGTCGATGGTCGTCTACGGCCAGGGCCGGTACCGGTGCCCGCAACACGGATCGGTCGACCCGTTGCCGCGCCGGCGCGCCGACCTGGACGCCGGCAGCTTCGAGCACCGCTGCCCGCAGTGTGGGCAACCGGTCACCTGGCAGCTGGTGGACGAGGACGCCGCGCTGCGACCGCGCAGCCTGTATGCGGCCAGTAAGACCGCGCAGGAGCACTACGCACTGGCCTGGTCGGAGGCGACCGGCGGTTCGGTGGTCGCGTTGCGCTACCACAACGTCTACGGTCCCGGCATGCCGCGCGACACCCCCTATTCGGGGGTGGCGGCCATCTTCCGTTCGTCGCTCGAGAAGGGTGAGGCCCCACAGGTTTTCGAGGACGGCGGCCAGATGCGTGACTTCGTCCACGTCGACGACGTCGCCGCCGCGAACCTGGCCGCGGCCGGCGTCGACCACGGCGGTTTCGTCGCCGCCAATGTCTGCTCCGGGCAACCCATTTCGATCCTGGAGGTGGCGACCGCGTTGTGCGCGGCCCGCGGTTCGTCGCTGGTGCCCGCCGTCACCGGCCAGTACCGCAGCGGGGACGTGCGCCACATCGTCGCCGACCCGGCCCGGGCCGCGGATGTCCTCGGGTTCCGGGCGGCCGTGCCGCCCGCCGAGGGGTTGCGCGAGTTCGCGTTCGCGCCGCTGCGTTAGGACGGGTTGTTGGGCGGCCGATAGATCTTCGGGCGCGGCCCGGTCTGACCCGGACGGAAGATCCGCGGTGACGGCCCCGGCCCGGACAGCACCGTCGTCGGCGCGTCGTGCCCGCCACCGGGGACGCTGAACTGGGTCGTCCGGGCTTCCGACGGCGGCGGCGGCGGACCGCCGGGACGGGTCGGGATGGGCACGGGCGGCCGTGTCGGCCCGGTCGATCCGGTGGCGGGGCGCTGCTGCCGGCGCGGCCGGCGCCGCGGTTTGCGGATGCGTCCGGCCACGATCACCGCGAGGAAGGTGCACAGCGCGAGCCCGCACAGCGTCACGTCGAAGGTGCTGGCGATCTGCTGCGCGAGGTCGTTGCCGTAGACGGGGTTGACCGAGACCTGCTCGAACCGGGGAGCCAGCACGACGCCGAGAATCACCCGGGAGATCATCAGGGTGAACACCAACCCGCTCAACCAGACCAGCAGCCGCGATCGCAGTGCCCCCTGGGCCAGCTTGGTGCGCAGCCACCACGCCAGCGCCCCGGTGGCCAGGTCGAACGTGGCCAGCGTCACGGTGTCATAGCGCGAATACGGATAGTCCAGCATCACCGCGACCACCAGGTCGGTGATTCTCATCAGCATCGACCCCAGGCACCAGACGACGATCAGCGTCAGGCTCTTGCGGATCGCGGTGCGCCAGATCTCCCGGTCGGCGCGCGTCTGGGCGGAGCTGAACAGGGCCAGCGGCGCGAACAACGCCGCGGCGCCGGCCCACGCCAGGAAGCCTTCGTAGCCGACGCCGGCCGTCGAGGTGTTCTGCGCGATGCCGTGGAATGCGTCGATCTCACGACCGACCGGCAAACTCCACACCAGGATCCCGGCGAGCAGCGTGGAAGTGCCCAGTGCCAGCGTCGCGAGCCGGGAGCCGTGGGTGTTGCGCAGGACCCACCGCGAGGCGACCAGGACGGCGGTCAGTGCCACCGCCCCGTACACCAACGCCGTCAGGATCACCGTGGTGTTGCGGGTACCGAAGGCTTCCGACCCGTTGATGCCCTGCAGGGCGTACCGCAACCGCCAGCACAGGTTGAAACCGGCGCTGAGCGAGGCTCCGAACATCGAGGCATATCCGAGCAGTCGCGCCGCGCGCAGCCACCGGTGGTAGCGCTGCTCGTCGGTGACCGGGCTGGTGAGCACCGGTTGTGCGCTCAACAGCGCGCCGGCGAACCCGAGCCAGCCGCCCGGGCCGACGCCGCCGGGCACGTGGACCTGACCGCCGAATTTGATGGATTGGATTACGTCGAACCCGATGAATCCCGCGAGCAGTAGGAGGTAGGGGATGTTCAGGCTCAGCCGCAGCCGCGCGGCGGTGACGGGGTCGAGTCGCAGGAACGACGTCAGGGCCGCCGCCAGCGACAGCAGCGTCACCAGCCCCAGTAACCCCCACAGCAGCGTGCTGCTGCCCGGGATGCCCAGCCCGAAGTACAGGTTCCACGGGAACAGCGGCGCGAGGACGAGCAGCACGGCGGCGATCAGGTCGCGGATGGTGTTGCGTCGCTTCGTCAGAACTCCGGGCGCCTCGGGCGCCGTTCGCGCGGCCGGCGCAGACCCCGGGCCGGCAGCCGCCCGTTGCGTGCCCACGATGGGGCCGGTCGGCGTTTCGTCGCTACTGACGCTCACGAGGCCCCCAGGGGTCGAGGTCGGGTGCTGCTGGCGCGGGTCGGTCGTGCGGC
Organism: Mycobacterium sp. NGS67; assembly: GCF_059812185.1. Lineage (NCBI taxonomy): Bacteria > Bacillati > Actinomycetota > Actinomycetes > Mycobacteriales > Mycobacteriaceae > Mycobacterium > Mycobacterium sp. NGS67. The sequence continues at coordinate 29,799 of NZ_JCALCF010000009.1, read as the reverse complement.
AAGGGAACCCCCTGCCGGGGCCACTGCGTTGTTCGGTTTGCGAACATATTCTCCATTCGGACGAGGCGGCAGTGGCTGTGAGCAGGTTATGAAGACCGTTGGGATCCGCACTGAGCGTCCCCGCCGGTTCGGAATCCGGTTACGCTGCGCTCATAGGGAAGGAACCTTGTCGCCCGAAATGACGAATATTGCCTGACGGTATCGCAGTTTAATTATGCCGGGACATTGCTGGTTGTGGGGTAGCCAGCTCGAAGGAGAGAGCCGCAGATGGACGTCGTGTTGGGGGTGGCGGTCACGGGCCGGGTCGCACGCCTGGCCCTAGTCGACGCGGCCGCCCGCGGTAACGAGGTGATCGATCAGTATTCGGTCGATCTCGCCGGAGACCCGATCAGAGCACTGACTGACACCGTGGTCGGCACCCATCGGTTGCTGGCCGGCGAGGGACACCGGCTGCTCGCGACCGAGTTGAATTGGCTCGACCGGTACCAGGTCGACCAGCTGGCGCAGGCGCTGGGCTACGCCGGCGTGACGAATATCCAGGTGATCTCCGAGCCGCAGGGGTTCAGGGGACGCCCGGGAGTGGGGAGTGCGGTCGCCGCGGCGCTGCTGTTCGGCAGTCAGATGAGGAGTCCGTCGGCATCTGCCGATCCGGACGCGCCGCCAACGATGATGGGTTCCTCGCCAATGGACGGCGGTTACGGTCCGGGAGCCGACGCGACCATGGCGGCTCCGGCCGTGTCGCCGGATGCGACCATGGCGGCTCCGGCGCTGGGGGACGGCGGCGGCTACGGGCCGACGGGTTCGGGTGTCGATCAGTCGGTGCCCGGGGACGGCGGCTTCGGGCCCGCCGGCTCGACCATGGCGCAACCGGCGCTTCCCGGCGACGGCGGCGGGTCGGCCGGCTCGGGCGTGGACCAGTCGGGGCTGCCCGGAGACGGCGGATTCGGCTCTTCCGGCGGCAGCGGCGGGTATGGCTCGCCGATCGAGAACCCGCATCTGCCTGCGGATCACGGCGGTTTCGGACCACCCGGCTCGGGCGCCGATCAATCGGCTTTTCCCGCCGACGCGACGATGGCGGCGCCGATCTCGGGCGACGGCGGTGGCAACTCCGGCCAGGGTGTGACGTCGGGTGATCCGACTCTGGTCTCGTATTCGCAGTCGTATCCCGATGGGGGTGTGTCGTCGGGCGACCCCGGTCTTGCCGGCGACCCGCACGGCCATGCGTACTTCCACTCGGGTGCCCCGGCGGGTGACCCCGGTGTTCCGGGGGACGCGACCGCCGTCATGCAGCCCGCCGACGGCGGGGCGCCGGCATCGGGGGACGAGCAGTTGGCGTACTCGCAGGCCAGCGAATACGACATCCTGCCGGTGGACACCGACGGCATGGACGACTACGGCGACGAGTACGGCGATGAATTCGACGACGGGTTCGACGAGGACGATCCCGACGCCGCCGGCAGCCAACCCCAGAGTCTGCGGCGGTTGCTGATCAGCAACGCCGTCGTGGGCTTCGCGGTCCTGGGTTTTTCGTCGTTGGCGGTGGCGGTCGCGGTCACCGTCCGTCCGACCGCGGCGTCCCTTCCGGTCGAAGGCCATCAGAACGCGCAGCCGGGCAAGTTCATGCCGCTGTTGCCGACCGAGCAGCAGGCGCCCGTGCCGCCCCCGCCGCCCGAGGCCCCGACGGTCGGGTTCCAGGGCGGCACCGTTCCCGCTGTCCAGGTGCCGCGACAGCAGACCTCGCCCGGGGCCCCGGCCGCCCCGATCCCGAATCAGGTGCCGGCCGCTCCGGTTCCCGTCCCGGTGCCGGTCATCATTCCGTACCCGGGCTGGCGGCCGGGCATGCCGACGTGGCCGGTGGCGACGCCGACGACCCCGCCGACCACGTCGTACACCACCCCGTCCACCACGCCGCCGACGACGCCGCCCACCACCACCACGGCGGTCACCACCCCGCCGACCACCACGGCGGTCACCACCACGCCGGCCACCACGCCGCCGACCACGCCTCCCACTACGACGGTGGTCACCACCCCGCCGACCACTCAGGCACCGCGGACCACGACGATTCCGCCCACGACGGTCGCCCCGACCACCGTGGCTCCGACCACAGTCGCTCCGCGACCGTCCACCGCCGCTCCGCAACCCACCCAGGCCCCGACGCAGCAGACGGTGGCACCGCCGACCCAGGCGCCGCAGACTCAGGCGCCGGCGCCGCGCACCCAGGCGCCGCAGACCCAGGCACCGGCACCGCGCACCCAGGCGCCGCAGACCCAGGCGCCGCGCACCCAGGCCCCGCAGACCCAGGCGCCGCGGGTGCCGAGCGGTCCTCGGTGAGCTGATCCGGGGGGATCAGGGGTCTGCCGTGTCCGACGTGACGGTGGTGCTGCCGTGTCTGAACGAGGAAGAATCCCTGCCGGCAGTACTGGCCGCGATTCCCGCCGGCTACCAGGCGCTGGTGGTTGACAACAACAGCACCGACGGCACCGCGCAGGTCGCCGCCCGGCACGGCGCGCGAGTGGTCGCCGAGCAGCGACCGGGTTACGGCGCGGCGGTGCATGCCGGCGTGGAAGCCGCGACGACGCCGATCGTCGCGGTGATCGACGCCGACGGCTCGATGGACGCCGGTGACCTGCCCCGACTGGTCGCCGAACTGCAGCGCGGCGCCGACATGGTGACCGGCCGGCGCCGCCCGGTGCCCGGCCTGCACTGGCCGTGGGTGGCGCGCGTCGGCACGGTGGTGATGAGCTGGCGGTTGCGCACCCGACACCGCCTACCGGTACACGACATCGCGCCGATGCGGGTGGCGCGGCGCGATGCGTTGCTGAATCTGGGCGTCGTCGACCGACGGTCGGGGTACCCGCTCGAACTGCTGGTCCGCGCCGCCGCCGCGGGCTGGCGGGTGGTCGAACTCGACATCAGCTACGGCCCGCGCACGGGCGGCAAGTCGAAGGTGAGCGGGTCGCTGCGGGGCAGCATCACCGCGATCGTCGACTTCTGGAAGGTGATTTCGTGACCTTGCCGGTCACCGTGCTGGTGGTGGCGAAAGCGCCGGAACCGGGCCGCGCCAAGACCCGGTTGGCGGCGACGGTCGGCGACGAGGTCGCCGCGCACATCGCTGCCGCCGCCCTGCTGGACACCCTGGACGCGGTGGCCGCGACGCCGGCGGCCGCCCGGGTCGTCGCGTTGACCGGTGATCTGGACAACGCCGCCGGCGCCACCGACATCCGGCAACGGCTGGGGTCCTTCACGGTCATCGAGCAACGCGGTGCGGACTTCGCCGAGCGGCTCGCCAACGCCCACGCCGACGCCGGCGGAGACGCCCCGGTGCTGCAGATCGGGATGGACACCCCGCAAGTGAGCGCCGGGTTGTTGGCCGACTGCGCCCGGCGGCTGCTCGAGCCGACCGGGGTGCTCGGGCTGGCCCGCGACGGCGGCTGGTGGGTGCTGGGACTACCCGACGGCACCTCCGCGCACTGCCTGCGCGGGGTGCCGATGTCACAATCGGACACCGGCGAGCTGACTCTGAAAGCGTTGCACGACAACGGCATCGACGTGGCACTGGTGCAGCAGCTGGACGACGTCGACGTCGTCGACGACATTGCCACGGTGCGCCGGGCCTGCGACCCGCAGAGTCGCTTTGCCCGCGTCACCCGGACGGCCGGGCTGTGAGCACCTCTACCAGTTGGTGAAGACGACGCTGTTCAGCAGCAGCGCCCCGGCGGCGTTCACCGCCAGCCACCACCGATGCGACCGCACCGGCAGCAGCGCCGGCGCGGCGGTCAGCCAGATGGTGAACGGCAGCCAGATGCGCTCTGTCTCGGCCTTGCTCAGCATGCTGAGGTCGGCGCAGACGATGGCGGCCAACGCCGCCAGCAACAGCAGATGCACACCGGAGCGGCGGCGGACCGCGGCCCGGTCGAATACCCGGCTGATCCCGGCGACGCTGCCCAGGCCGATCGCACAGACCGTGCACGCCAGATTGCCCCAAACCCAATACTGAAACGGCCGGTCCTGGGCGACGCCCTGCCAATAGCGTTGCTGCACAAGCTCATAGCCGTCGAACCAGAAGAAGCCCGCCAACGCGAACGTCGCCGCCACCGCCACCGCGAGCAACGCCGGTCCCAGAGCCCGTATCCAGGCACGCCGATCCGGTGCCGAAATCAACACCGCCAGCGCCGGCAGACCCAGCAGCACCAGTCCGTAGCTGAGGAAGACACTCCAGCCCAGCAACACACCCGAGGCTGCCGCCACCAGTGCGGGAAACCGGGCCGCACCGTGCACCGCCACCGCCAGCAACGCGATCCCCCACGCCGCGACCCCGGCGAAATAACCGTCGGCCGACACCACCACCCAGATCGCCGTCGGCGCGACGGCCACGAACGGCGCCGCGCGGCGGGCCAGCTCTTCGTCGGCCAGCACCCGCACGGCCACCAGCACCGCTGCCGCCGCGCTGGAACCCGCCAGCAGACACAACAGGCCGGCCCAGGCGCCGCCGTGCAACCCGATCCGGTCGAGCCAGACGAACGTCAGCAGCGCACCCGGCGGATGGCCGGAGACATGGGTGGCCCACGAGTGCGGCTGGAAATCGAGGATCCGGCCGGCGAACGTGCGCAAGGTCGCGCTGATGTCGCCGACGCCGGGCACCTCGGCGAGGTATTCGTCGCGGGTGGTCAGACGGCCCGCGAAACCGCGTTGCCAGCCGTCGATCATCGCCAGCGAGAACGCCCACGCGCAAGCAATCGCCCAGCTGCCCACGGTCAACGCCCGCCACGAAAGACGTTGTGCCACAGCCGGACCCCACCACACGACAACGGCGGCAATCACGATCGCCGGGACCGTGCCCCAGCCGACGTGGGCATCCCAGTAGCCGAAAATCGGCGTGGCGCCGGCGCGGGTGCCGAACCGGTCCAGGCCGGTGTCGCGGCGCGGGTCGATTCCCCAACCGATCCGCGGCAGCACGAACGCGGCGGTCACGAGTATGACCGCGGCCGTCACAGCCAGCACTTCCCGCCGTGCGATTCTCACGAAAGATCAGCCTAGAGAACCGAACCGCTGCATCAGGGCCACTCGGTCGACCTTGCCGATGCCCCGGCGCGGGAGTTCCTCGACAAAATGCAGGTCGCGGGGCGCGGCGGTGAGGTCCAGGGTCTGTGCGACGTGGGCTCGCAGCGCGTCAAGTGTCGGCGCCGGCGACCCCGCGCCCAGCACGATCGCGGCGACGACCCGTTGGCCCAACCGATTGTCGGGGACACCGAAGACCGCGCAGTCGGCCACCGCCGGGTGGGTGCGCAGCGCGGTCTCGACCGGATCCGGCAGCACGGTCAACCCGCCGGTGCTGATCGCGTCGTCCACCCGGCCCAGGACGGTAAGCGCCCCCGAATCGTCCAGCGCGCCAAGGTCGTCGGTCACGTACCAGCCGGGTTCGGCGAACGGGTCGGGGTCCACCGGATTGCGGTAACCACGGGCCAGGGTGGCCCCGCCCAGCACGATGCGGCCGTCGGGGCGCACCCGCAGCCCCACCCCGTCGAGCGGCACACCGTCGTAGACGCAACCTCCCGCCATCTCGCTCATGCCGTAGGTGCGTACCACGGTGATCCCGGCGTCGGCTGCCGCGTCGAGCACCGGCCGCGGCGCCGGTCCGCCACCCAGCAGCACCGCGTCCAATTCGGCGACTGCCGCGGCGGCCGCGGGATCTGCCAGCACCTTGGCCAACTGCGCGGCCACCAGCGACGTGTAACGCCGCCCGGATCCCAATCGCCGTACCGCAGAGGGTAATTCGCCGATGTCGAAGCCGGCGGATACGTCCAATTCGACGGGTGCGGCACCGGCGATCACACTGCGGACCAACACCTGCAGGCCGGCGATGTGATACGGCGGCACGGCCAGCAGCCAGCGACCGGGTCCGCCGAGGCGCCGGTGGGTGGCCGCGGCGCTCGCGGTCAGCGCGCCGGCGGTCAGCAACGCTCCCTTGGGAGGTCCGGTGGTCCCCGACGTCGTTACCACCAGGGCGATCTCGTCGTCGATGTCCTCGCCGACCCGCAGGGCGCGCGCAACGGCATCGGAGCCGGGCTGGTCCGGCACGACGACGAGCGCGGGTTGCCGTCCGTCGAGCACGCGTTGCAGGACCGGCAGCAGCAGGGCGCTGGCCGAGCCCGGCGGGACGCGCAGCGCCCCCAGGACGGCTATGCGTGGTCTCCGTTGTCGCGGGCGTCGTCGAGCGGCCAGCCGCTGGCGGCCAACCGGGTTCGGACGCGTTCGACGTCCTCGGGTGCGGGCAGTTCGTCGGTGAGTTGCGTGATCGCCACGCCGATGTCGATGTTGTCGATGTTGAGTTCGCCACGCCGCGTCAATTCGGTTGCGACGGTCTTGATTTCGTCGTTGGTGAGCCGACGCGCCAGCAACGCCAGTACCGCGAACGAGTCCGTCGGCGGAATGCCATCCGGATATCCCGCACGCAGCCACGAGACGATCGAGCTGAGGAATCGGTTCATTGTGCGATCAACTTACCCGGCGGAACGGTGCCGAAAACTAGGTCGACCGGGGTTGCGGTGTCACGGCTTGGCCCCGAGGAACGGATAGTGGGTGTGGTGGGCGATGAAGTCGCGGGCGATGAAGAGGACCCCGAGGATGACGACGGCGACGACAAGCGCATAGATCAGCCAGGCCAGCGCCACCGACAGCGGATGCTGCTTGCCCGCATCGCCGCTGCCGGTCGACTGCAGTCGCACCCCGAGAGCGAAGAAGCCCGGCAGCGCTGCGCCGGTGAGCAGGCTGAACACCAGGATCTTCAACGTGGCCGCGTAGTTGAACCAACCGTTCATGAGGCGTTCCTCGCCGGTATCTGGCCGTCGGCGCCGAACTCCGGTGCCGAGGTATCCGGGTCAGCGCCGGTGACCGCCGCCGGCGTGGTATCGACCTCGAGTCCGGCGGTGAGGTTGCCTTCCCAATCCTTGTTGACGTTCTTGTGGTCGATTTTGACCTTGCGCGACTGCCGGTAGATGGCCGCGGAGATTCCGATCAGCAGGCTGAAACCGATGATCGCGCCCGGGTAACCGCCGATCAGGTGCACGATCCAGTAGGTGAGCGCTCCGACCAGGCCGGCCAGCGGCAGCGTGACCAGCCATGCGGTCGCCATCCGGCCGGCCACGCTCCAGCGCACCTCGCCGCCCGGCTTGCCCAACCCGCTGCCCATCACCGAGCCGGTGCAGACCTGGGTGGTGGACAGCGCGTAACCGAAGTGCGCGGACAGCAGAATGACTGCGGCCGAGGACGATTCGGCTGCCATGCCCTGCGGTGACTTGATCTCGACCAGGCCCTTGCCCAGGGTGCGGATGATCCGCCAGCCCCCCAGGTAGGTACCGGTCGCCATTGCCACGGCACACGCCACGACGACCCACAGCGGCGGTACCGTTGCCGCCTTGCTGACCGCTCCGTAGGAGATTAGCGCCAGGAAGATGACGCCCATCGTCTTCTGCGCGTCGTTGGTGCCGTGGGCCAGCGAGACCAGCGACGCCGAGCCGATCTGGCCGCGCCGGAAGCCGGCCTCGGTACGTTCGGTCGGGACACCGCGGGTGATGCGGTACACCAGCCAGGTGGCCAGCGCTCCGATGAAGATCGCCAGGAGCGCGGAGACGACGGCCGGGATGATCGCCTTCGATATGACGCCCTTCCAGATCACCCCGTGCCCGCCGACGGCGGCGAGCGTGGCGCCGACGATGCCGCCGATCAGTGCGTGCGAGGAGCTCGAGGGGATGCCGAGGAGCCAGGTCAGCAGGTTCCAGACGACACCCCCGACCAGGCCGGCGAACACCAGCTCGAGGGTCACGATGTGCGAGTCGATCAGACCCTTGGCGATGGTGGCGGCGACCGCGGTGGACAGGAACGCCCCGATCAGGTTCAGCACGGCCGACAGCGCTACCGCCACTTTGGGCTTGAGCGCCCCGCTGGCGATGGAGGTCGCCATGGCGTTGCCGGTGTCGTGAAACCCATTCGTGAAGTCGAAGGCAAGCGCGGTGATCACGACGATGATCAAGAGGAACAGCTGCAGGTTCACAGGGCCTGATTCTGGTGGTCGGGGCATTCCCATGTCGAACGATCGACGAGGGGAAATGCAGGAATATCGCGAGTCGTCGCCAGATGTTACCTGTCAGTTCACCGTGGGTTCGTCCGCGCTCACTGACGGGTGTCGGTGCGCAACGGATGACCGCTGGGCACCTGGATGAAGATCAGTGTGACGCCGTCCGGATCGGTCACATGCATCTCGTGCAGACCCCACGGTTCCTGCCGCGCTTCGCGGGCGATCGGCACGCCTCGGCTGATCAGTTCGGCCTGCGTCGCCTGCAGGTCGCGCACTTGCAGCCACAGTGCGCCGGGGAACGGTCCCCGGGAGTGGTCGGGTTCGTCGTAACCGGTCAGTTCGAGCAGCGACTGCCCGGCGAAAAACACTGTCCCTGCGCCGTATTCGCGGGCGATCGCCAGGCCGATCTCGTCCCGGTAGAAGCGCAACGAACGCTGGTAGTCCGCCGGACGCAGGAGCATCCGGCTCGCGAGGATCTCCATGTCCTCGTGTCTATCACGAGCCGCGCCCCTGCATCAGACTGTTGACCCAGCGAGGGCCCACGGTGTTCAGTGCCTTGGCCGCCAGCGCCATCCGTGGCGCGATCCGCACCGGCCGGGTGCGGGCTGCGGTGATCATCCACTCGCCGGCCTCGGTTGACGTCAGCGCGGGCAGCCCCTGGTAGGCCTTGGTCGGGGCGATCATCGGGGTGGCCACCAGCGGGTAGTACAGGGTCGTCGAGTGCACGCCCTTGCGGCCCCACTCGGTCTCGATGATCCGGCTCACCGCCGAGAGGGCGGCTTTGGAGGCGTTGTAGACCGCGAACAGCGGCGATGCCTCGGACAGCACGCCCCAGGTCGAGACGTTGATGATGTGACCGTCGCCGCGCTCGATCATCCCGGGCGCCAGCCCCCGGATGAGCCGCAGCGGCGCATAGTAATTGAGCACCATGGTCCGCTCCACGTCGTGCCAGCGTTCCAGCGATTCGGCCAGCGGCCGGCGGATGGAGCGGCCGGCGTTGTTGATCAGGATGTCGATCCCGCCGATACGTTCTTCGACATCGGCAACGAGGGCGTCGACGGCGTCCATATCCGAGATGTCGCACGGCATCGACAGGGCCGTCCCGCCCGAGGTGGTGATGCGCTCGGCCAGTTGGTCCAGCAGGTCCCGGCGGCGCGCGACGACGACGACCGTGGCGCCCTGGTCGGCGAACTGCTCGGCGGCCGCTTCCCCGATGCCCGAGGATGCGCCGGTCAGCAGGATGCGTTTGCCGGCCAGGTCTACGGGTTTGATGACGGGCCGGTTGAGCAGTACCTGGGGGGCCGCGGGCGGGCGCATGCTGGCCAGCACCAGCTGATCGGATAACCGTCGCAGGGGACTCTTGCTCACGTGCGGAGTCTAGGTCGGGCGCCCTTTTGCCCGAGTGTCACGCTAGCGTGACGCTCGGCGGTCATTGCCACGCTAGCGTGACGCTCGGGGGGCCGGGGCCTAGAAATACCGGGGGAACGGGCTCCAGTCCGGGGGACGCTTCTCCAGGAACGCGTCGCGGCCCTCGACGGCCTCGTCGGTCATGTAGGCCAGCCGGGTCGCTTCTCCGGCGAACAGCTGCTGGCCCACCAGGCCGTCGTCGAGCAGGTTGAACGCGAACTTCAGCATCCGTTGTGCTTGAGGCGATTTGGCGTTGATCTCGGCGGCCCACTGCACACCGACGGACTCCAGATCGGCGTGGTCGACGACCTCGTTGACCGCCCCCATCCGGTGCATCTGCTCGGCGGTGTAGGGCCGGCCCAGGAAGAAGATCTCGCGGGCGAACTTCTGACCCACCTGACGGGCCAGATACGCACTGCCGTAACCGCCGTCGAAGCTGCCGACGTCGGCGTCGGTCTGCTTGAACCGGGCGTGCTCCCGGCTGGCCAGGGTGAGGTCGCAGACCACGTGCAGGCTGTGTCCGCCGCCGGCCGCCCATCCATTGACCAGACAGATGACCACCTTCGGCATGAACCGGATCAGCCGCTGTACCTCGAGAATGTGCAGCCGGCCGGCCCGCGCCGCGTCCACCGTGTCCGCGGTGTCGCCGCTGGCGTACTGGTAGCCGCTGCGGCCCCGGATGCGCTGATCGCCGCCCGAGCAGAACGCCCAGCCGCCGTCCTTGGGGGAGGGACCGTTGCCGGTCAGCAGCACCACACCCACGTCCGGAGACATCCGCGCGTGGTCGAGCACCCGGTACAGTTCGTCGACCGTGTGCGGCCGGAACGCGTTGCGCACCTCGGGCCGGTCGAACGCCACCCGCACGGTCGCGTCGGTGACGTGGCGGTGGTAGGTGATGTCGGTCAGTTCGCCGAAGCTGTCCACCACTTTCCAGATTTCGGCATCAAATGGGTTGTCGCTCAAGGTTCTTGAACTCCGTCCTGGTCGATCGTCAGGGTTCCGCAGCTGATCGTCTGTGCACTGGTCACCGCCGGGTCCTGCGGTGACGCGGCCGTCAGGGTATCGGAGCGGCCGGTGGCGGCGCGGGTACCGTCGACGTTGATCTCGGTGCGGCGTACGGTCCATTGGCCGCCGTTGTCGAGCGCCTGCAACGCGACGAGGCGGCGGCCGTCGCCGAGGTCGCTGCATCCGACGCCGGTGCCGTTGCCGGCCAGGTTCTCCAGGTCGAAGAGGAAGGGCCTGCCGTAGTGACCGTCGACGACGGTCTGGAGCCGGCAGTCGGCGAACGCGTAGAGGTGAGCGTTGCGGCCGGTGCTGACGATGACCTGGTGGCTGCCGTCTTCCTGGGCGTCGATCGCCAACGCGCGCAACGGGATTGGGCTTGCCGATGAGACTTCGACCTGGGAGCACGCTCCGCTGGCGGTACTGATACCGACGACACGGTTGGTGCCGCCGCCGGCACCCGGCACTCTGCCGATCCACAAGGCGTCGGGCAGGCCGTCCCCGTCGAGGTCGCCCACCTGCTGCTGGACGGCACCGGGCGGCGGGGCGGCGCCGCCGGCTGGGCAGCCGGGTGACGCGGACGCGATCGGCGGGTTGATGATTCCGAGGAACAACAGCGGCACAGCGGGCAGCACGCGGCGCATCAGACCGGGTCGAAACGGAACACGGCGCAGCGCCCGGCCAGCGCCTCGAACTCCTCGGGCCGTCCCTCGGTGATCAGACCGGACCTCTTCATGAAGCTGACTCCGGTCGGCACTTCGGTGGGAAACGCCCGCAGCACCGGCTTGGCGTCCTGCGGTGAGAGTTCGACCATCCGGATACGCTCGCTGGTGCGGCCGCGCTGCAGCGTGACTTCGCCTGCGGCTCTGACGTTTTGGACCCAGTCGGCGCCGGGGAAGCCGCCGACGACATAGCGTTGGCCGGCGTAGGTCATCGGCGTTATCGGTGTGGAGCGCGGGATGCCGGACTTGCGGCCGGGGACCGTCAACACGACGGGGCTCTCGCCGCCGAACTTCAGTCCCAGCTTCGACATCTGGATGAAGACCTTGTTCGCCGGCTTGAGCCACCACGGCGGTTTGACCTTGTCAGCCATGCCCGCCACAGTAGTCACCTTCTTGGCGCGAGCAGACGCAAAAGCCCCCCTGAAACCGCTGTTTCAGGGGCTTTTGCGTCTGCTCGCGCAACCACCGCTAGCCGACCGCGCGGCCCGCGCCCTCCCAGAACCGCGCGCGGACGGCCTTCTTGTCCGGCTTGCCCAACCCGGTCAGGGGCAGCGAGTCGACGATCTCCACCCGCTTCGGCGACTGCACCGAACCCTTGCGTTCCTTCACCGCCGCCTGCACCTCGGTGATCATCTTCTCGATCGCGGCGTCGTCGCGGGCTGCGTCGGAGCGCAGCACCACCACCGCGGTCACGGCCTCACCCCACTTGTCGTCCGGCGTGCCGACCACGCACACCTGCGCGACGGCAGGGTGCTCGGCGATGACGTCCTCGACCTCGCGGGGAAACACGTTGAACCCGCCGGTGACGATCATGTCCTTGACCCGGTCGACGATGAAGTAGAAACCGTCCTCGTCCTCGCGGGCCATGTCGCCGGTGTGCAGCCAACCGTCCTTGAACGTCTCGGCCGTGGCTTCGGGGAGATTCCAATACCCGGCCGCCAAAAGTGGTCCGCTGACACAGATCTCACCCGGCTCGCCCTGCGGCACCGGCTGGCCGTCCTCGCCCAGCAACGCCACCCGCGCAAACAGCGTGGGACGCCCGCACGAGGTCAGCCGTTTCTCGTCGTGGTCGGCCTTGGGCAGGTAGGTGATCACCATCGGCGCCTCGGACTGGCCGTAGTACTGCGCGAAGATCGGCCCGAACCGCCGGATGGCCTCGGCCAGCCGCACCGGGTTGATCGCCGAGGCCCCGTAGTAGACCGTCTCCAGCGAGGACAGGTCCCGGGTGTGCGAATCCGGGTGGTCCATCAGCGCGTACAGCATGGACGGCACCAGCATGGTGGCCTTAATGCGTTGCTCCTCAATGACTCTCAGCACCTCGGCCGGGTCGAACTTGGCCAGCACCACCATCTCGCCGCCCTTGACCACCGTCGGGGTGAAGAACGCGGCACCGGCATGCGACAGAGGCGTGCACATCAGGAATCGCGGGTGCTCCGGCCACTCCCATTCGGAGAGCTGGATCTGGGTCATGGTGGCGATGTTTCCGGTGGTGCCCATCACGCCTTTGGGTTTGCCGGTGGTGCCGCCGGTATAGGCCATGCCGCCGACGTGGTCCGGCGGCAGGTCCGCGACGACCAGCGGCTTCGGCTCGTACTTGGCCGCCTCGGCGGACAGATCCACCGCCCGATCCTTCAGAGCCTCCGGCACCGGCCCGATGGTCAGGATCTGCTTGAGTGAGTCCACCTTCTCCAGCAGACCCAGGGCGCGCTCGACGAACATCGGGTTGGGGTCGATGATCAGTGAGCTCGCCCCGGCATCGGAGAGCACGTAGGCGTGGTCGTCCAGCGACCCCAGCGGATGCAGCGCCACCCGGCGGTAGCCCTGAGTCTGGCTGGCGCCGAGGATCATCAGCACTTCGGGACGGTTCAGCGACAACAGGCCGACGGTGACCCCGGTGCCGGCGTTCAGCGCCTCGAACGCCTGGACGTACTGGCTGACCCGCTCGGCCAGCTGACCGCCGGTGAGTGTGGTGTCGCCGAGGAACAGCACCGGCCGGTTCTTGTGCCGCTTGAGTGCGCCGGCCAGCAGGTGGCCGTTGTGGGTCGGGTTGCGCAACAGATCGTCACTCATAAGAAGAGACTAGAACGTGTTGCAGTTCCGGTCAGCCGGCACCCTCGATCACTAGTATTTGCGCACATGACAGGTGCCGATCTCGTCATCACCGGAACCGTACTGACTGTCGACGACAACAGGCCGACGGCCGAGGCGATCGCCATCGCCGACGGCCGGATCGTCGCGGTGGGGGACCGCGCTGAGGTCGAGCAGCACCTCGGCCCGGACACCCAGACCGTCGACATCGGTGACGGCTGCGTGCTGCCGGGCTTCATCGAGGCGCACGGTCACCCGCTGATGGAGGCCATCGCGCTGTCGGACCGGATCGTCGACATCCGGCCGGTCACCATCCGCGACCCTGACGCCGTCGTCGAAACGGTGCGCCGGGAGGCCGCCAAGCGCGGGCCCGAAGGCGCCTACCTCAACGGCTGGGACGCGCTGCTGCAACCCGGGCTGCCCGACCCGACCCTGAGCTGGCTGGACGACATCGCACCGGACGGCCCGCTGGTGATCATCCACAACTCCGGACACAAGGCGTACTTCAACTCCAAAGCCGCCGTCCAGGCCGGCCTCAACCGCGACACCCCGGACCCCAAGGGCGCCAAGTACAACCGCGACGCCGACGGCGAGCTGGACGGCACCGCCGAGGAGATCGGCGCGGTGTTCCCGCTGCTGGGCGGGGCAATCCAAGCCGGCACCTACCCGGACATGCTGCGCGCCGAATGCGCCCGCCTCAACCGCGCCGGGCTGACCACCTGCTCGGAAATGGCGTTCGATCCCAAGTTCGGTCCGCTGGTCGCCCAACTGCACGACGAGCTGACCGTCCGGCTGCGCACCTACGAAGTCTCCAACGCCGGAATGCACACCGACGCGACCCCCGGCCAGGGCGACGACATCATCCGTCAGGTCGGCATCAAGATCTGGGTGGACGGCTCGCCGTGGATCGGCAACATCGCGCTGTCATTTCCCTACCTGGACACCCCGGCCACCCGCAGCGCCGGCATCACACCGGGCTCCTGCGGCTGCGCCAACTACACCAAAGAGCAGCTCACCGAGATCGTCGGCGCCTACTTCCCGCGTGGCTGGCAGATGGCCTGTCACGTGCAGGGCGACGCCGGCGTCGACACCATCCTCGACGTCTACGAGGAAGCCCTGAAAGCTGATCCCCGCGACGATCACCGCCTCCGGCTCGAACACGTCGGCGCCATCCGGCCCGAACAGCTGCAGCGCGCTCAAGCGCTCGGCGTCACCTGCAGCATCTTCGTCGACCAGATCCATTACTGGGGCGACGTCATCGTCGACGGCCTGTTCGGGCCCGAGCGCGGTTCCCGGTGGATGCCGGCCGGATCCGCGGTGGCCACCGGAATGCGCATCTCGCTGCACAACGACCCACCCGTCACCCCGGAAGAACCGCTGCGCAACATCAGCGTCGCCGCCACCCGGACGGCGCCGAGCGGACGGGTGCTCGGTCCGGAAGAGCGGCTCACCGTCGAGCAGGCGATCCGTGCCCAGACCATCGACGCCGCCTGGCAACTGTTCGCCGACGACGTCATCGGTTCACTGGAAGTCGGCAAGTACGCCGACCTGGTGGTGCTGTCCGCCGATCCGCGCAACGTGCCGCCGGAGCAGATCGCCGATCTCGAGGTACGCGCGACCTATCTGGCGGGGCGGCGGGTGCACTAACTGCCGTTGCGCGCGCGGGCGGCGGCAAGCAGTTCGTCGACGGCGTCGCTCAGGCACTGCTCGTACACCTCGGGGTCGGGCAGGGCGGCGCGGTCGGCGGTGAAGCAGAACGTCACCCGGTCGCCGTAGCTGCCGATGCCGTTGTTCAGGCCCATCCCGTCGAGCACCGGGCCCAGCCCGGTGGTGTCGACCATCTGCGCGCCGCAGAAATACATCGGTGTCAGCGGTCCGGGCACGTTGCTCACCAGGGTGTGGGCTGCAACGGTCCGCCCGCGCCGGCTCAGGGCGCGCACCGCCGCCCGCTGCACCGTGCCCATCAGGCCGCCGAGCGCCTCCTCCGACATCTCGATGAGCGAGCGCACGGGATGGGCGCCGGACTCCTTCACATGCGCGGTCGACGCCACGATGCGGGCCAGCCGGACCAGCGGATCGGCCTCGTCGGTCGCCATCGTGATCGGCGACACCGAATATTCGTTGCCGCTCGTCTTGGAGCTGGTCTTAGTGCTGGTCGCCGAGCTCGTCCCGCCGCTGGCGCGGGTGCTGGTGGGACGGACGGAGATCGGCATCATCGCCACCATCGCCTGGTCGGGAAGCTCGCCCTTGTCGAGCAGGTAGCGGCGGATGGCTCCGCCGACGATCGCCAGGCCGATGTCGTTGATCTTGGCCTCCGGCATCGCGGTACGGATCTCCTTGAGGACGTCCAGCGTCGTGTAGGCGGTACCGAAGACACGATGCGGCGACACCACCTGGTTGAAGCGGGTCGCCTTGGGCAGCGAAGCGGGCGACGTGACGTCGGGGTCCCGGTTGTCGAACACGATCGTGGGCAGCTGGCCCGCGACCTTGCGGACCTGACGCAGCACGTCGAAGGGCCGGATGACGCCGTGCAGCGCGGCGCGGCTGAGCAGCTCGGCATCGGACGGGACGGAGTCGGGTTCCCAGTGGTAGCCCTCGGGCGCAGGTGGCGGCGCGCCGTCGGGCTCGTGGGTATGGATCGCGGTGAGGATCTCGGCCCCGGCGACACCGTCGATGGCGGCATGGTGCACGCGGAGGAACACCGCGAAGGCGCCCTCGGGCAGGTGGTCGACGCCGTCGAGCCCGTCGATCAGATACAACTCCCACGGCGGCCGGCTCAGGTCCAGGGGCCGGGCATGGATGCGGGCGATCTGGGTGCACAACTGCCGCCAGCTCCCGGGCCGGGGCAGGGCGATGTGCCGGACGTGGTACTCCAGGTCGAAGTCGCCGTCCCGGATCCACCACGGCCGATCGGCCGCGAAGGGTACGTGCACGAGCCGTTCCCGGAAACTCTCGGCGACGTGCAGCCGCGCTTGGACGTAGGACAGGACTTCCTCGTAGGTGACGGGTTCGCCGCCGCGCGTGGCGGGATCGTAGATGCCGACGATGCCGATGGTGTTGTGCGCGTTCGAGGTGTCGAGTGACACCATCGTCCAGTCAGCGCTGGACAGCTGGCGCATAGCCGCCCCTTTCTGCTTGGTGTCGCAGTCCGCACGACGTGAGGACCGCGGCGATGTGGTCGTCATAGTCTCTGCCGCGCCATGCGGTGAGGTGGCCGCGCGGGCGCCAGGCGATCGACGGCTGGTCCCAGTGTTCCCACAGTTGGACAGCGCCGCGGGGCGGGGCGATCCCGTCGACCTGGCCGGCCACGATGTGCCGCCGTTCGCGGGGAACCAGGCACGGCCCGGCAAGCGGCGACACAACCCGGTGCACGAGCGTCGACCGATCGTCATGCACCTCGCGGTGTAGCCGGCGCCGCACCGGGGTCAGCGGCGCCGCCACCCGCATCGACGCGGCCAGGTCGCTGGTCGGCACCACCGCGACCAGGCAGTCGAGATCGCCTTCGAGCGTCGAGAGCAGGCTGATCACATACGAGCCGAGCGACACGCCGAGCAAACCCAGTGCCGGAGCCCGCTGGTCCTCGCGCAGCCACCGCAGCAGCCGCCGGATGTCCCACACCGCCTGGGTGAGCCCCAGCACGTTGTTCGTCGCGAACACGTTCGAGGCGAACTGCCGGTAGGGGGACCCGAAAAGGGATGAGCCGCCGGCGCGCGGGCCATGCAGGGGGAGCACGGGGAGGGCGACGTTGATGCCCAGCAGTTCGTGCAGGCGACGCACACGCAGCATCCTGACGTCGGACGACCGCCCCATCCCCTGCCCGTGGACGACGACGAGCCACGGTCGGGGCGCACCCGGGTGACGCAGCAGCCGGACCGGCACGGAGTCGTTGGCGCCGAACGACATCCAGCGCTGCGCGCCGGGCTCACCCGGCTCAGGCTGCCAACCACTGTCGAACCGGGCCAGCTCGATCCCGCTCGATAGCGATCCCACCTGACAGTCGGGCGCGTCGGGACGCCGGTGCCGACGCGCGGGCTCGTCGAACCATCCGGCGTCGCGGTAGTAGACGACGGCGGCGTCGAGTTCGGCCGAGGCCGCCGCGTAATGCTCCGGCGACCCGAGCGAGGACAGCACCGGCATCGGGCCGGCGACCAGCGCGTCGAGCGCGGCGGCAACACCGAGGCCGACGGACGGCTGCGCCACCGGAACGCCCTCGCTCACGGTGCCGCCTGGCCGGCATGCCCGCTGGGCCGCACGGACGCCGGCCACGCCGGCCGCCGCCACAACGGTGGCCGCGGCGACCAGACCAAGCCGGGCGGACCGTCTCACCGCCACGCTCCCTCCACCACTCAAGAACAACCTTCTCTTTTAACGAGAATCACATTATCACAATGACCGCTTAACCTGCATTGATGCCTCCGCTCCCCGCCCTCGATGCCTTGCTGGACCGCCTGCATGTCGTCGCGTTGCCGATGCGGGTCCGATTCCGCGGCATCACCACCCGCGAGGTCGCGCTGATCGAGGGTCCCGCCGGGTGGGGCGAGTTCGGCGCCTTCCTGGAATACGGGCCGGCCGAGGCGGCACACTGGCTGGCCTCAGCCATCGAGGCCGCGTATCGCCGGCCGCCGCCGGTACGCCGCGATCTGGTGCCGATCAACGCCACCGTCCCGGCCGTCAGCGCCGCCGAGGTTCCCGGCGTGCTGGCCCGCTTTCCCGGCGCGTGCACCGCCAAGGTCAAGGTCGCCGAGCCGGGGCAGGGTTTGGCCGACGACGTAGCCCGGGTGAACGCGGTGCGCGCGCTGGTGCCGACCGTGCGGGTGGACGCCAACGGTGGGTGGGACGTCAGGCAGGCCGTCGAGGCCGCCGCGGCCCTGACGGCCGATGGCCCGCTGGAGTATCTGGAGCAACCCTGCGCCACCGTCGCCGAGCTTGCCGACCTGCGTCGGCGGATCGACGTGCCGGTGGCCGCCGACGAAAGCATCCGCAAGGCGCAAGATCCGCTGGCCGTGGTGCGCGCCGCCGCCGCCGACGTGGCCGTCCTCAAAGTTGCTCCGCTGGGCGGCATTTCGGCGATGCTGAAGATCGCCGAGCAGATCCCGATCCCGATCGTGGTGTCCAGCGCGCTCGATTCGGCCGTCGGCATCAGCCGCGGACTGGCTGCGGCCGCGGCGCTGCCGGAACTGCGGCACGCGTGCGGGCTCGGCACCGGAAGGTTGTTCGTCGAGGACGTCGCCGACCCCGCCGCGCCCGTCGACGGCTTCCTCCCGGTCGGCGCGGTGAGGCCCGACCCGGCGCGGTTGCAGGCGCTGAAAGCGTCGGCGGATCGGCGGCAATGGTGGATCGACCGGGTCAAGGCCTGCCACCGGTTGCTTGTACCGTCGACCGGGTGATCAACCTGGCTTACGACGACAAGGGGACCGGTGAGCCGGTTGTCTTCATCGCCGGTCGCGGTGGTGCCGGCCGCACCTGGCACCTGCACCAAGTCCCGGCGTTCCTGGCCGCCGGATACCGCTGCGTCACGTTCGACAACCGGGGGATCGGTGCCACCGAGAACGCCGGCGGATTCACCACGGCGACCATGGTCGCCGACACCGCCGCACTCATCGAATCGCTGGACCTGGGCCCGGTCCGCATCGTCGGGGTGTCCATGGGTTCGTTCATCGCGCAGGAACTCATGGTGGTGCGCTCCGAACTGGTCAGCTCCGCGGTGCTGATGGCGACCCGCGGCCGACTGGACCGCTCCCGGCAGTTCTTTCACCGGGCCGAAGCCGACCTGGACGCGGCCGGCGTGCAGCTGCCCGCCACTTACGACGCGAAAACCCGTCTGCTGGAGAACTTTTCGCGCAAGACCCTCAACGACGATGCCGCGATCGCCGACTGGATCGCGATGTTCAGCATGTGGCCCACCAAGCTCACGCCGGGCTTCCGTACCCAACTGGACGTCTCGCCGCAGAGCAACCGGCTGCCCGCCTACCGCAACATCGCCGCACCGGTGCTGGTGCTCGGATTCTCCGACGACGTCGTCACGCCCCCGTATCTTGGACGCGAGGTCGCCGACGCACTGCCCAACGGCCGCTATCTGCAGATCCCCGACAGTGGGCATCTCGGGTTCTTGGAACGGCCGGAGGCGGTCAACGCGGCGATACTGAAGTTCTTTGCCGGGGTCAGGGCGTAGGTCAGACCGGATTGAACTTCTCGATCAACCACTTGCCCTGAACCCTGGTCAGGCTCACGCGCACAGAGCTTGCCGTGTTCTTTGGCTCCGGGTCGTCCTTGGTCTTCGTCGTCTGATTGACGAAAACCAGGATCGTCGCGGAATCTCTGATGAGGGTCTCCACCCCGGCCCGCGCAACCTTTGCTGTAACCGCCAGGCTCCTTTCCTTCGCCGCCGGCGCGACAACTTGTTTTGTGAACGTGTCGTAGTAGTTCAGGAAGTCGCCGGTGAGGCACGCTTTGGCCGCAGCGAAGTCCTGGTCCATGGTGCCGAGCGAATAGCTCAGGATTTTCACGGTGCAGTCACTTGCGGCTTGGACCACCGTCTGTCGGGCTGCGGCTTGATCTGCCACGGGGAGCGGGTGCCGGCTCTTGGTGATGAATAACCAGCCGCCCACCGACGCGGCGGCGAGCGTCGCGGCGGTCAATCCGGCGATGAGGAGCCACCAGGCGATGCGCCTCACGACACGAACTCCACTTTGGACACCTTGTAGTCGTCGCCGACCTTCTCGACCCGCATGATCATTCGCCACGAACGTGGCTCGTCCTTGGCGCCATTGCTGTTGGTTATTTTCGATGTCGCCGCGACCAGTACCTGGGCCGTCGTGCCCTTGATCGAGTCCAGGGCGGCGCCGCTGACGGATCCCTGGGTGTCGACGTTGGACTGCTCGACAACCTTGCGGAACTCGGAGCTTCGATTCGCGAAGTCGTCGTGGAATTCGCCTGTCGAGCCGTCGAGGAGGCGTTGGATGTCGCTGTCGGCGGATCCTGCTCTCAGGCTGGTCAACCAGACCGTGAACTGCTTGGCGTAGTCGACATACGGTTGCCACTGCGGTGCCGCGGTGGACGGCTGCGCCTGCGGACGCAGCACCTGCGTCGCGGCGAAGGCGAGCGCGCCGGCCAGCAACATCGCCAGCACCAGCGGAACCACGATCGCCGGCCAGCGCGGACGCGTGGCCACCGGCATCGGCGGATACGGCATCGGCGGGTACGGTGTCGGCGCCATGGGTCCCGGCCAGATCGGCGCGTGTTGGGTCGTCGGCTCGACGGGCGCAAACTCGACCGGTCGGGGCGCTGCCATCTCGGTCACCGGCGCCGAAGTGCCTGCCATCGCCGCAGCAAGCGCCCGCGCGAAATCAGCACAACGCGCATACCGCTGGGCCGGATCCTTGGCCATCGCCTTCGTCAACACCGCATCGAGGCGCGCCAGGTCGGGCCGGTGTTCGGCAAGCAGCGGCGGCGGCGCGGTGAGATGTTTGCCGACAATGGCTGCCGCATTGGAAGACTCGTACGGCAGCACACCGGTCAGCAAGTGAAAAGCTGTGGCGCCCAACGCATATTGATCGGCCCGACCGTCCAGGGCTTGGCCCATGAGTTGCTCAGGGGCCGCGTAGGTGATCGAGCCGAGCGTCACGTTGGTCGCCGTCAAACCGCTGATGTCGTCAGCGCGTCGCGCAATTCCGAAGTCGGCCAACAATATCCGCCGTCGATCCGCGTCCGACGCGATCAGGATGTTGGCCGGCTTGACGTCGCGGTGCAGCAGATTTCGCTCATGCGCGTAGTCCAGCGCATCGGCGACAGCGGTGACGATGTCCAGTACGTCGCGCTCGGGCAGGCCGCTCGGTCCGGCATCCCGCAGTGCGCGGGCCGCATCGGTCCCGTCGACGTAGTCCATGGTGATCCAGAGCTGACCGTCGTACTCACCGCGATCGTGCAGACCCACGATGTTGGGATGCCACAGCGTGGCCGCGAGGTCGGCTTCCCGGTTGAAACGTTGCCGGAAGTCCGAATCGTCGGTCAACGAGGTGGGCAGGATCTTCAGTGCGTCCAGCCGCGGCAGCCTCGGATGCCGGGCCAGGTAGACCTCGCCCATCCCACCGGCCCCCAGGAGCCGCATGATGGTGAATCCAGCAAAGTCGTCGCCATCACCTAGTGGCATAGCGGAAAATCCTACTGGCGCGCCGGTGCCGCCGGTCAGGGCGCTCGGTTGTGACACCCTGTAGTGGTGAACCCCTCGACGACCCAGGCGCGCATCGTCGTCGACGAATTGATCCGCGGCGGCGTACGCGACGTGGTGTTATGCCCGGGCTCCCGCAACGCGCCGTTGGCGTTCGCGTTGCACGACGCCGACCGGTCCGGACGGATCCGGCTGCACGTGCGCATCGACGAACGCACCGCCGGGTTCCTCGCGATCGGTTTGGCGGTCGGGGCGGACGCGCCGGTGTGTATCGCGATGACGTCGGGAACCGCGGTAGCCAACCTGGGCCCGGCGGTGGTGGAGGCGAACTATGCGCGGGTGCCGCTGATCGTGCTCTCGGCCAACCGGCCTTACGAACTGCTGGGCACCGGAGCCAACCAGACCATGGAGCAGCTGGGCTACTTCGGCACCCAGGTACGGGCCGCCGTCAGCCTCGGGCTGGCCGAAAACGCGCCCGATCGGATGGATGCTCTCAACGCGACCTGGCGATCGGCCACCTGCCGAGTCCTGGCCGCCGCCACCGGATCTCGCAGCGCCAACGCCGGTCCGGTGCAGTTCGACATCCCGCTGCGCGAACCCTTGGTACCCGACGCCGATCCAATTGGCGTGCCGCTCCCGCCGGGTCGGCCCGACGGCCAGCCGTGGACCTACACCCCGCCGGTCACCTTCGATCAGCCACTGGACATCGACCTGACCCCGGACACCGTCGTCATCGCCGGGCACGGGGCGGCCCTGTACCCGAACCTGGCCGATCTGCCGACGGTGGCCGAGCCGACGGCGCCGGTTGCCGGCAGCAACCCGTTGCACCCGTTGGCGTTGCCGCTGTTGCGTCCGCGTCAGGTGATCATGCTGGGCCGCCCCACCTTGCACCGCCCGGTGTCGGCGCTGTTGGCCGACCCGAACATTCCGGTGTACGCGTTGACGACGGGACCGCGCTGGCCGGACGTCTCGGGCAACTCCCAGGCCACCGGCACCCGGGCGGCCGTCAGCGGCGCGCCCGACCCGGCCTGGCTGCGCCGCTGCGCCGACCTGAACCGCCAGGCCCTGAATGCGGTGCGCGGCCAGCTCGCCGAGCACCCGTTGACCACCGGCCTGCACGTCGCGGCCGCCGTCGCCGACGCGCTGCGCCCCGGTGACCAGCTGGTATTGGGTGCGTCCAACCCGGTGCGCGACGTCGCGCTGGTCGGGCTGAACACCTCCGGTGTCCAGGTCCGGTCCAACCGGGGCGTGGCCGGCATCGACGGCACGGTGTCGACGGCGATCGGGGCGGCTCTCGCGTACGAGAGGGTCGACCAGGGCCGCACAGTCGCGCTCATCGGTGACCTGACCTTCGTGCACGACAGTTCCGGACTGCTGATCGGACCCACCGAGCCGACCCCGCGCGACCTGACGATCGTCGTCTCCAACGACAACGGCGGCGGCATCTTCGAGCTGCTCGAACAGGGGGACCCACGGTTCTCCGACGTGTCCTCGCGGATCTTCGGCACCCCGCACGACGTCGACGTCGGCGCGTTGTGCCGGGCGTATCACGTGGAGAGCCGGCAGATCGAGGTCGACGAGTTGGGCCCGGCCCTGGACGAACCGGCCGGCGGGATGCGGGTGCTGGAGGTCAAGGCCGACCGCTCGTCGCTGCGGCAGCTGCACGCCGCCATCCGGGCAGCCCTGTGAAGTCGCCGAAGGCGTTGGCGCGCATCCTGATTCACGGAACCACCGAAGAACTACCGGACACCCGACCCCGCATCGTCGTGCGCTGGGTGCGGATCGCGGTGTTGATCGTGGTGTTCCTGGTGACGCTGCAGTCGGTGCTGCTGGTGGCCGGCGCGTGGCGCAACGACCTGGCGATCCGGCGCAATATGGGAGTCGCCCAGGCCGAGGTGCTCAGCGCCGGCCCCCGCCGCTCCACCATCGAGTTCGTCACACCCGAGCGCGTCACCTACCGGCCGGAACTGGGCGTGTTGTATCCGTCCGAATTGGCCAAGGGCATGCGGATCTACGTCGAATACAACAAAAGGGATCCCAACCTCGTTCGGGTGCAACACCGCAACGCCGGGCTGGCCATCATCCCCGCCGGGTCCATCGCCGTGGTGGCCTGGTTGGCCGGCGCGATCGCGCTGATCGGTCTCGCCCTGCTCGACAAACGCCTGAAGCACTGATTTCGCGTCGCGTATCCCCGTCGGCAACCTCCAGGACAGTCGATGCTGCCACGGTTGACGGCGTGCGCGTCGCAATCGTCGCCGAATCGTTCCTGCCGCAGGTCAACGGGGTCAGCAACTCGGTCGTCCGGATACTCGAGCAGCTGCGCCGCGCCGGTCACGAAGCACTGGTGATCGCTCCCGACAACCCGCCCGGCCAGCCCCGAGCCGACCGCCTGCACGACGGGATCCGGGTGCACCGCACACCGTCGCGGATGTTCCCCAAGGTCACCACGCTGCCGCTCGGGGTGCCGACCCCGCGACTGCTGCGGGTGCTGCGGGGATTCGACCCGGACGTGGTGCATCTGGCCTCCCCGGCCCTGCTCGGCTACGGCGGGTTGAAGGCGGCCCGCCGCCTCGGTGTCCCCACAGTCGCCGTCTACCAGACCGACGTACCGGGATTTGCCGAGAGCTACGGCATCCCGATGGCCACCCGCGCCGCCTGGGCGTGGTTCCGGCACCTGCACAGTCTGGCCGACCGCACCCTGGCGCCGTCCACTCCCACCATGGAAACCCTTGCCGCTCAGCGCTTCCCACGTGTCCACCGATGGGGGCGGGGGGTGGACCTGATCAGGTTCGCGCCGTCGGCTCGGGACGAGCGGCTGCGACGGTTGTGGTCTCCGGACGGAAAGCCGATCGTCGGCTTCGTGGGGCGACTCGCCCCCGAGAAGCACGTCGAGAGGCTCGCGGTTCTCGCGGCCGGCGGCGCGGTACGACTCGTCGTCGTCGGCGACGGCGTCGACCGCGCCAAGCTGCAATCAGCAATGCCCACAGCGGTTTTCACCGGCGCGCTCTACGGCGACGCGTTGGCCACCGCGTACGCCAGCTTGGACGTCTTCGTGCACCCCGGCGAGCACGAGACGTTCTGTCAGGTCGTGCAGGAAGCGCTGGCGTCGGGGCTGCCGGTCATCGCCCCCGACGCCGGCGGCCCGCGCGATCTGGTCACCCCGCGCCGCACCGGCCTGTTGCTGCCCGTCGAGGACTTCGAGGCGTTGCTACCCGGCGCGGTCGCCCACCTGCTGGCCGAACGTCAGCGCTACGCACTGGCGGCGCGACGCAGTGTGCTGGGCCGCAGCTGGGCGGCGATCTGTGAGGAACTCTTCGCGCACTACGAGGCGGTGCTGGGGACGCGACGGGCTCAGGCCGCGTAGCGGGTAGCGTCGAACGGGTGAATCGCGCGGACCTCGACAAGGATCCCAAGGACGTCGCATCGATGTTCGACGGCGTCGCCCGTCGCTACGACATCACCAACACCGTCCTGTCGTTCGGTCAGGACCGGTTCTGGCGGCGGGCCACCCGATCGGCGCTGCGCCTCAAGTCCGGCCAGAAGGTACTGGACCTGGCCGCGGGCACCGCGGTCTCCACCGAGGAACTGGCGAAGTCCGGGGCGTGGTGTGTGGCGGCCGATTTCTCGGTCGGGATGCTGGAAGCCGGGAGCGCCCGCCGGGTACCGAAGGTCGCCGGGGACGCCACCCGGTTGCCGTTCGCGGACGAGGTGTTCGACGCGGTCACCATCAGCTTCGGGCTGCGCAACGTCGTGGATTTCCGCGCCGCGTTACGCGAGATGGCCCGCGTCACCCGCCCCGGTGGACGGCTGGCGGTATGCGAATTCTCCACTCCCACTAGCACTTTGTTCGCCACCGCCTACAAGGAGTATCTGATGCAGGCGCTGCCGCGGGTGGCGCGAGCGGTGTCGAGCAACCCCGAGGCTTACGTCTACCTCGCCGAGTCGATCAGAGCCTGGCCCGACCAGACGGCACTGGCGCAAGAGATTTCGCGGTCCGGCTGGTCGGCGGTGCGGTGGCGCAACCTGACGGGTGGCATCGTGGCCCTGCACGCCGGCTACAAGGCGCTGCGCTGACTTCACCGACGCGGTGCAAGAGCAAAAACCCACCTTCACATCGCGGCGAAACGCCGAAAGCAATACCGCCACAATGCCAGAACACCCATTAACTTATTGGCGTGAGTCCGCGCAGCACCCAATTGGTGTCACGGCGGTCGGTGCTCGCCGCAACCGCCGCTACCGCCGCGGCCGCGCTGTCGTACACGATGCCGGTCAGCCGGGCGGCTCCCGGAAAATCGGTCGCCATCTTCGGAGCCGGGGTAGCGGGATTGACGGCGGCACACGAGCTGGTGGACCGCGGTTACACCGTGACCGTGTACGAACGCAAAGCCCTTGGCGGCAAGGCCAGGTCGATCCCGGTGCCGAACTCGGGCGCCACCCCGCTGCCAGGTGAACACGGCTTCCGGTTCTTTCCCGGCTTCTATCGCAACGTCACGGACACGATGCGCCGAATCCCGTTCCCGGGCAACGCCAACGGCGTCTGGAACAACCTGACGCGGGCCACGTCGTACCTGCACTCCGGGCTGGGGCGAGCCGATCTCACTGTCCCGCTGCCGTTTCCGTTGCCCACCGTTCCCAACCCGATCACCCCGAAGGCATTCGTCGAATCGGTCACCACCGTATTTCAGACGTTGTTCCGGCTCCCGTTGTGGGAGGCCGCTTATGCCGCACAGAAACTCGCCGTCTACGTCACCAGCTGCACCGAACGCAAGCTCGGCCAGTGGGACAACATGACGTGGGAGGACTACATCGGCGCGAACAAGAGGTCGCCGGAATACAACCGCTACCTCGCCGACGGGATCATCCGCAACCTGGCCGCCTCGAAATCCAAAGACGCCAGCGCCCATTCGATCGGGTTGGTGGGCGAGGCATCGGTCTGGTCGATCCTGCTGTTCGGCAACGACCGCGACTGCAAGGGATTCGACCGGGTGCTCAACGGTCCGACCAGTTCCCAATGGATCGACCCCTGGGTCGAGCACCTGACCTCCAAGGGCGTGACTTTCCGGGTGGGGCAAGCCCTTTCGCGTCTCACGCCCAACGGCTCACACATCGCGTCCGCCACCGTGGTCGACGGGAACGGATTCCCGCAGCCGGTGGTCGCCGACTGGTACGTGTCGGCGATCCCGTGCGAAAAGCTCGCCGCCGTACTCACTCCCGACGTGATCGCCGCCGACCCGGCGTTGTCCAACGTCGCGCTGTTGCGCACCGAATGGATGAACGGGCTGATGTTCTACCTGAGGGAGCGTGTCGACGTCACCAAGGGGCACGTCAACTACGTCGACTCGGGCTGGGGCCTCACCTCGATCAGCCAGGAGCAGTTCTGGAAGCGCAGCCTGACCACATACGGCGACGGCGGCGCCAAAGACTGCCTCTCGGCGATCATCTCGGATTGGAGTACGCCGGGAAACTTCAACGGCAAGAGCGCACGGCAGTGCACGCCGGCTGAGATCGCGCAGGAAGCGTGGGCGCAGATCAAGGCGCACCTCAACGACACCGGCCATGTGGTCGACGATGCGATGGTGCATTCCTGGTTCCTGGATCCGTCGATCATCGACTCGGGCACGCCCAACGTCCGCAACGACGAACCGCTGTTCATCCAGGATCCGGGTTCGTGGGCGCGCCGGCCCGGCGCGGTCACCGCCATCGACAACCTGTTCCTGGCCGGGGAGTGGATCCAGACCGACCAGAACGTGACCACGATGGAAGGCGCCAACGAAGGAGGGCGGTACGCCGCCAACGGCGTACTGCAGGCATCGGGCTACTCGGGCCAATTGGCGAAGGTGGTCAATCTCTTTCAAGCGCCGTGGTGGGTGCCGCTGAAGACCGCGGACCGGCTGCGCTACCGCAAAGGGTTGCCCAATGCTCTCGACATCCTCGACACGCGAAGGCCGAACCACTAGATCCGCCAGCCGATAGAGTACGGCTATGGCGACTTCGTCTATGTCGGAACCCAATTCGGGGTCCGACTCGCCCGCCGAGCGACGACGCCGCCCCAAGGACCGCAAAGAGCAAATCGCCCAAGCTTCGGCCGAGGCGTTCAGCGAACTCGGCTACCACGGCGTGAGCATGGAGCTCATCGCCGCGCGCGTCGGGGTGACGGCGGCGTCGCTCTATCGGCACTATGCCCGCAAGTACGACCTCTTCCGTGAGGCTGTGCTGAATCTGGGCGAGCAGTTGGTGGTGTGTACGGCCTTCGTCGACGACTGGGACGGCGAGGATGTGGACGCCGAGCAGACGTGGGATCGCGTTGTGGCAGAGCTCATCACCACGACGCTGAAGAATCGGGCCAGTGGCGGTCTGTACCGCTGGGAAGGACGTTATCTGGCAGCCGAGGACCAAGCGGTGCTCAACGCGCAGATCAAGCTGGTCAACCGGCGGCTACACAAGCCGCTGTCCCGATTGCGGCCGCACGTGGGTTCGCGTCAGCGCTGGACGCTGTCCTCGGCGGTGTTGAGCGTCATCGGCAGCATCACCGATCACCGCGCGCAACTGCCCGAGACGCAGATCCGCAGCACGCTGACGCGGATCGTGCGTGCCGTGCGCGACACCGACCTGCCCGACGAGGAACCCGGCACCGCTCCGGCGGCGAAGCCCGCGCCGGGCATCGACGTCGGTGACTACGAACAGATCCTGCAGGCCGCGATCACGCTGTTCAACGAACGGGGGTACCGCGAGACCGGCATGGACGACATCGCGGCCGCGGCGAACCTGCCCACCACCAGCCTGTACCGCTTCTTCAGCGGCAAGGGGTCGATACTGGCGACCATCTACCGGCGCGCGGCCGACCGGGTGTCCGGCGATGTGTCCGAGATACTGGCCGCGGCGGCCGGCCCGGCGGACGCGGTCGCCGGACTGGTCGATGCCTATGTGCGCCGTTCCTTTGCCCGTCCCGAGCTGGCTTACGTCTACTACGCGGAACGCAACAACGTGCCGGCCGACGAGCGGACCGCGCTGCGCAGCATCCAGCACGCGACCGTCGAGGCGTGGGCGCGTCAGGTATCGCTGGCCAGACCCGAGATCAGTACCGGCGAAGCACGATTCGCCGTGCATGCGGCGTTCAGTCTGGTCGTCGACCTGGGCCGGCTGATGCGGTACGAGAACACCGCCGGTGCCCGCAGGGTGGTGTGCCATCTGCTGCGCACGACCCTGCTGGACGCGATGGGGAGTTAGCTGCCCGCCCGCTGCAGGAAACCGACGTTTTCCGGGCAGTAGTGGTCGATCGCGGCGCCGAGGAACTGGAACGCCTGACCCTGCGTGGTCCTCAACGGCAGATTGCGCTGCAAGAAGGTCGCCGACTTGTAGGCGTCGCCGTCCACGCCCCGCTCAATGCGTTGACAGCTGATCTTGGCGAGCCAGGCGTTGTAATCCTGCGGACCGTAGATGCCGTATGTGTGCAGCTGAGCGTTGAAAGGCGCGTCGTAATCGTCGGCCTGCGCGGGCGCCGCAAACCCGACAGCGGCGACCGCAAAGGCGGCGAAAGTAGCCAGCTTAGTCACCTTCATTAGACGGACTATACACCTGGCCGGTGGCTGCTATCAGCCCAGATGGGCGGACAGCAACCACGCACCGACCGACTTGCGACCGTCGCCCTCGTCGCGCGCCTGGAAGCCGGGCATCTCGGCGATGCCGGAAGGGACCTGGGCGTGGATGCGGGCCGGCCGGATCTCGTCGATCACCCAGTACTTGGAGACCACCTCGCGCAATTCGGCCTCGGTGACGGCGTTGACCGGACCTTCTCCGGATATCGCGGCCCGGTCGAAGACCAGGACGAAGTACGACGCGCCGGGCGCGGCGGCACGGACGATCGCGCGCTGGTAGCCCTCGCGCAGCTCGACGGGCATGGAGTGGAACAACGTGCTGTCCACGATGGTCTGGAAACGGCCGGCCGAGCCCGAAGGATAGGCATCGAAATCAGTGATATCGGCGACGGCGAAGGTGGAATTGGTCACACCCCGCTTCTCGGCTTCCTGCCGGGCCAGTTGGATCGCTGTGGGCGAGGAGTCCAAACCGACTGTGGTGTGCCCGCGCTCGGCCAGCGCCAGCGAAATGGCGCCCTCGCCGCAACCGGCGTCAAGGACGTCGCCTCTGAACTTGCCCTGCTCGATCAGGGCGGCCAACTCGGGCTGCGGTACACCGAGGCTCCACGGGGGGCGCACGCCGTCGCCAAACGGACCGCCGTCGCCGCGGTATGCCGACTCGAACTCGAATTCCACATCTGAAGTCATGCCTTCAGGTATATCAACACACCTGATATATGTCAACCAGCCTGATATGTCCCG
>NZ_JCALCF010000089.1:0-417 GCF_059812185.1 Mycobacterium sp. NGS67 | reverse complement strand
AAGGAGAATTAAAGTGGCAACTCGCTTTATGACCGACCCGCACGCAATGCGTGCCATGGCGGGCCGTTTCGAGACCCACGCGCAGACCGTCGAGGACGAGGCCCGTCGTATGTGGGCGTCCTCGCAGAACATCTCGGGCGCGGGTTGGAGCGGTCTGGCTTCGGCCACCTCGCTGGACACCATGGGCCAGATGAACACCGCGTTCCGCAACATCGTGAACATGCTGCACGGGGTGCGCGATGGTCTGATCCGTGACGCCAACAACTACGAGCAGCAAGAGCAGGCGTCGCAGCAGATCCTGTCCAGCTAGTCCAGCCCATCAGCTTCTAATCCAGGAGGACAACAGACATGACCATCAATTACCAGTTCGGCGACGTCGACGCGCACGGCGCGCTGATTCGCGCCCAGGCCGCCAAT
>NZ_JCALCF010000088.1:0-489 GCF_059812185.1 Mycobacterium sp. NGS67 | reverse complement strand
GGTGGCGTCCGTAATCCGGTGTAAATGGTCCTTCGGAGCTTCTGGCTTCGGTGGGTGATGTTACGCCGTTGCGCTGATGGCTTCGGTGGTGCTGCTCGCGGAGTCTGGGGCGTGCTGGGGCCGTAGTTGTCGGGGTGGGTGCAGCAGGCTGCGGCGTAGGTCTTGGAGCTGGCGTACCCCGGCCGGGGTCATGGCGAGTCCGCGCCAGCCGCGAGATGCGCGGTCCAGTACGGCCCAGGCGATGCTGACACAGCTGGTTTCGCCGGGGAAGCGACCGATAACCTTTGTGCGGCGGCGGGTTTCACCGAAGGTGCGTTCGATGAAGTTCGAATGCCGAATACGGTGCTGATGTTCGGGCGGGAACCGCAGGTAAGCGGTCAGGCCCGCGCGGTCGGTGAGCAGGATCTTCATCGCCGCGGGGTAGGTGGGTGCGTAGCGGGCCGCGAACACGTCCAGTCGGGCGTCGATGAGTTCGACGAGGTTGGGGCC
>NZ_JCALCF010000087.1:0-532 GCF_059812185.1 Mycobacterium sp. NGS67 | reverse complement strand
GTTGAGCAGGTTGCTCACGGTCGGGCTGCTGAGCAAACTGGTCACACTCGGGCTGCTCAGCACACCGGTCAGGGCGGTCGTGACGGTTGCGCTGTTGAGCAGGCTGTTCAGCCCGCCCGAACCGGACAGGCTCGCGACAAACGCCTGCAGGCCAGCACCCGACCCGCCGAAGCGACCCCACAGACCCGAACCCCAGC
The DNA here is from genome assembly GCF_059812185.1 of Mycobacterium sp. NGS67. Classification (NCBI taxonomy): domain Bacteria; kingdom Bacillati; phylum Actinomycetota; class Actinomycetes; order Mycobacteriales; family Mycobacteriaceae; genus Mycobacterium; species Mycobacterium sp. NGS67. Next base: position 335 of record NZ_JCALCF010000087.1, on the reverse strand, counting down.
CGTTACGTCCGAACGATCCCCAACCCCCGGCCGCAGCCGGTCCGCCGGTACCGATGCCGCCCAACTCATGCAGCCGCAGGTTCGCCAGACCGCCGGTACCCAACTGCAGACCGCGCAGCACCCCGGCGAGATTGAACCCACCCAGCAGGCTGCTCAGCCGCACGCTGACTGCGCCTTTGAGGCCACCGTTTACACCGGCGGCCAGGCCCGACAACTCCGCCACCGCAGCCTTGACGAAACCGCCCGCACCGGCCAACGAACCCAACGGCAACTTGGTGAACGGGGTCAGCGCCGCCGCAGCCGCCGAAGCACCACCGTGGTAACCCAGCATCGCC
>NZ_JCALCF010000086.1:0-619 GCF_059812185.1 Mycobacterium sp. NGS67 | reverse complement strand
CATCTCTGTCCTGCGTGGCAGCGACCGACGGTTGTGGGGCAGGGAACGCCACATGCCAGCGGCCCGCCTTACAGGTGATCCGGGCCATGCCCAGTTTGCCGGACGGCAGCGGGCGGGACAGCCGCAACTTCACGAACCCGAGCTTGGGTACAAACAGTTGCGCCCACTTGCCATTGATCAGCTCGACGCGGCTATCGCGGACACAGAATCCCTCGTCGAAAAACTTGCGGCGCCATGTCGGCCGCCGGTGGGTGCCGGCAAAGTACGCCGCCGCGGCGCGGTCGAAGTCCCGCAACGCTTGCTGCTGCACCGACGACGACCCGGCCGCTAGCCATTCGAACGCTTGCCGCGCCTGGGCGAGTTGTTTCTGCCGGGCAGCTGGTCCCGGCGCGGACCGCCCGGCACGGCCCCAATTGAACTGCTCCACAGCGAGATTCCACACATAACGGGCATCAGCACAGTGCCTGGCCAGCATAAACGCCGCTTGTTCACCGGTGGGATACAGCCGGTACCGGTGCGCCACCGCTACGCCACCTTCCCCTGGCGCGCGGCGGCGACTTTCTGGTTCTCCACATATCGCCTGACCACTTCCAACGGCGCACCACCCACGGTGGAAACG
>NZ_JCALCF010000085.1:0-634 GCF_059812185.1 Mycobacterium sp. NGS67 | reverse complement strand
ATTGAGCAGGTTGCTCACGGTCGGGCTGCTGAGCAGGCTGGTCACACTCGGGCTGCTCAGCACACCGGTCAGGGCGGTCGTGACGGTTGCGCTGTTGAGCAGGCTGCTCAGCCCGCCCGAACCGGACAGGCTCGCGACAAACGCCTGCAGGCCAGCGCCGGAGCCGCCGAGGCGACCCCACAGACCCGAACCCCAGCCGTTACGTCCGAACGATCCCCAACCCCCGGCCGCAGCCGGTCCGCCGGTCCCGATACCACCTAGCTCGTGCAGCCCCAGGTTCGCCAGGCCGCCGGTACCCAGCTGCAGACCGCGCAACACCCCGGCGAGATTGAACCCACCCAGCAGGCTGCTCAGCCGCACGCTGACCGCACCCAAGCCGCCTTTGAGGCCACCGTTCACACCGGCGGCCAGGCCCGACAACTCCGCCACCGCAGCCTTGACGAAACCGCCCGCACCGGCCAACGAACCCAACGGCAACTTGGTGAATGGGGTCAGCGCCGCCGCAGCCGCCGAAGCGCCGCCGTGGTAACCCAGCATCGCGACCACGTCCTGGGCCCAGAACTGCTCGTAGGCCTCTTCCATCGCCGCGATGGCCGGTGCGTTCTGACCGAACAGATTCGACACCACCAACGAC
>NZ_JCALCF010000084.1:0-648 GCF_059812185.1 Mycobacterium sp. NGS67 | reverse complement strand
CGCAGAACACGTACGGAAACGCCGTGTGGTTGAGCGTGCGGGTGCGAAACGCCTCGATCTCGCGGTCCAGGCCCGAACAGATCCGGGATACCTCGGACTTGGAGATCCCCGAATCCACGCCGAGAGCGGCCACGAGGTCATCGACGCTGCGGGTGGAGACTCCGTGCACGTAGGCCTCCATAATCACCGCGTGCAGGGCCCTGTCGATGCGCCGGCGCCGCTCCAGCAGCGCCGGGAAGAACGACCCCGAGCGCAGCTTAGGGATCTTGACCTCAATGTCCCCCGACGTGGTCGACACGGTCTTAGACCGGTGTCCGTTGCGGTGAGTGCTGCGGTCCTCGGTGCGCTCGTAGCGGCCGGCGCCGATCTTCTCGGTGGCCTCGGCCTCGATCAGCGCCTGCAGCCCGGTGCGGATCAACTCAGCAAACACCGCCCCGGCGTCAGAGGACTTCAGGGCGTCGAGCTGAGCGAGCAGGGCAGAATGCTCATGGGTCATCGCGTGGTGTGTCCTTTGCTTGAGTCACTTTGGTCGGTAACTCACTGACCACTACGCGATGGCCCACCCCGAAACCCTCAACGACACACCCGGCACAGCCCGGACGCGGTCGATCTCAAGCCCCAAAACCCACCACCCCAGGGGACTTACCC
>NZ_JCALCF010000083.1:0-680 GCF_059812185.1 Mycobacterium sp. NGS67 | reverse complement strand
CCGATGCCGGTGTTGTAGCTGCCGGTGTTGCCGATACCGGTGTTGGCGATGCTGGTGTTGCCGATACCGGTGTTGTAGTCACCGGCGTTGCCGATACCGGTGTTACCGGTACCGGAGTTGAAAAAGCCGCGGTTACCGTGACCGGAGTTGAACAGCCCGATGTTGTCGGTGCCCGCATTCAACCCGCCGAAACCGACGTTGCCGCTCCCGAGCAACCCGATCCCGGAGTTGTAATCACCCCAGTTGGCAAAACCGCGGTTGCCATCACCCCAGTTACCGAAACCGATGTTGCCGTTACCGGTATTGCCGAAACCGATGTTGCCGCTGCCGGAGTTACCGAAGCCGATATTGCCGTCACCGAGGTTGCCGAACCCGAAGTTGTTACTCCCCAGATCACCGAAACCGAAGTTGAAGTCGCCCAGGTTGCCGCCACCAAAGTTGACCCCGCCCACATTGCCGAAGCCGAAGTTCAACTCGCCGATATTGCCCCCACCCAGATTCAGCCCACCCTGGTTGCCCAGGCCGATGCTGAAGGTGGTGAAGTCGTTCACCGCGTTGTGGAAGAACCCCGAAACCTCGCTGCCCACGTTGCCGATGCCCGAAACCACCGCCGCCGACGCCGCGTCCAACGAACTCACATTGAACGCACCCGAGATGCTGTTGCCCAAATTGCGCATACC
>NZ_JCALCF010000082.1:0-742 GCF_059812185.1 Mycobacterium sp. NGS67 | reverse complement strand
GCGCGCGGTCGGTATCGACCGGGGCGTGAAAACCACGCTGGCGCTCTCGGACGGCACGATGCTGCGGGCACCGATCATGCGTAGCGGCGAGCAGAAGAAGCTCGCCAGACTGCAGCGTCAGCTTGCCCGCTGCCGCAGAGGCAGTGTCCGGCGTGGCAAGGTGAAAGCCCGGATCGCGCGGCTGCACGCCGAGGTGGCTGATCGGCGCCGGGACTGGGTCGAAAAGACCACCACGCGGATCGCTGCCACTTACGGTGTGGTGGCCGTGGAGAAACTCGCGACCCGCAACATGGTGCGGGCACCGAAGCCTAAACCCGACCCCGACAACGAGGGTCACTACCTGCCGAACGGGAAAGCCGCGAAAGCCGGTCTGAACAAAGGGATATACGCGAACTGCTGGGGTGTGATCGCCCAGCGGCTCGACCACAAGATGTCCGCGTCCGGCACCGCACTCATCGTGGTGCCGGCCGCGTACAGCAGTCTGGAGTGCCGCAACTGTGGACACAGCGTAAAGGAAAACCGCAAGAGCCAAGCGGAATTCCAGTGCGTGAGATGTGGCCACCAAGACCACGCGGACCTTCAGGCAGCCACCACCATCCTCGCCCGGGCTACCACGCCCGCGCACACCTCCGGGCCGGAGGCAACACCCGCACCCGCGGGTGTGCTCGCGCAAGCGAGAAGACCCGATGACGCGCAAGCGGCATAGGGAATCCCGCGATCTTCAGTCGCGGGAGAAGGTCAA
>NZ_JCALCF010000081.1:0-820 GCF_059812185.1 Mycobacterium sp. NGS67 | reverse complement strand
GCTAGCTCGGCGGGCAGTCGGCCGGCGTTGTGGGCGGCTTTGAGGCGAGCGACCCAGTCCACTGCGGTGGCGAAGGCGATGCGGTGTCCGGTCTGGGCGGCTTTGATGGCCAATCCGATGGCCAGGTGGGTCTTGCCGGTTCCCGGTGGGCCGAGCAGCACCACGTTGCGGGACTTGGCCAGGAACGCACCCGTGCCCAGGTGGGCGACCATGTCCCGGTTCAAGGCCGGTTGGTGATCGAAGTTGAAGTCCTCCAACGACTTGCGGGTGGGGAGCCCTGCCGAGCGGATGCGGGTCGCCGCACCGGAGGCCTCGCGGGCGGCGACCTCCCGGGACAGCACCGCCGCCAGATACTCCTCATGAGTCCAGTTGGCGTCGCGGGCTTGCTCGGCCAGTCGGGCAGCGGAGTCGCGGATGCGTGGCGCCTTGAGGGCTTGGGCGTAGTGCAGGACAGCCTTGATCGGATCTTCGGCCATGGTCACGCCACCTCGCCATCGGAAGTGACTGTGTTGCTGGTGAAGTCGACACCGAACGCGCGGTCGTAGTCGGCCAGATCACGCACCGGGTGATCACCTGCCGCCGGTGGTGGGCCGGTTTGGAACTGTTGACGTAACGCTGCAGCTGTCGCGACGTGGGTGGGGTCGGTCAGGGTTTGTCGCGCCGCCCAGCAGCGGTCATGGGCCGCCAGTACGCGCCCCGCCCGGGTCACCACCACCTGAGTCAAGGTGGTGCTCACCTCGACGAGTTGACCGATCGCACTCGGGTCCACGGAGTAGTCGTTGCCGGCCACCCGCACGTAGTAGTCACGTCCCAGCCGCAC
>NZ_JCALCF010000080.1:0-908 GCF_059812185.1 Mycobacterium sp. NGS67 | reverse complement strand
GCAGTGCGGGAAAGCTTCTTCGGGGTAATAGGTGCTGCAGCAGAACGGTCGGCCGTCCGGGACGGGTAAGCACGTCATCGGGTCGCCACCCAGTCCGCCAGCGCGGCCTGCAGCGCGCTCATCTGGCCGTGGAAGAGGCCGGAGACCTGGCTGCCGATGTTGCCGACGCCGGAGATCAGGGCCGAGGTGTTGGCGGCCAGGGTGCTGGTGTTGGCCACACCGGAGATGGCGGTCCCGAGGTTCTGGAAGCCCGACAGCAACGATCCGGAGTTGTACCAGCCCGAGGTCAGCGCGCCGTTGGCGTTGGCGAAGCCCGAACTCAGATCGCTCGAGTTGAAGAAACCGGAAGTACCGGTGGAACTTCCGTTGAAGTAGCCCGACGACAGCGAGCCGGGAGAGTTCCCGATACCGAGCAGCCCTGGCAACGTCAGGTTGAGTCGGCCGAGGATCGTCATGTCGATGGGCACCTGTAGGTTCACCCCGACCACGAGGTCCTTCAGGACGATCGGGTTGACGACGATGGGAGGTAACGGTGGAGTCATCTGGACTCCATCGAAATTGAGAGTGATGAGGAAGCTGGCCGCCACGTCGACCGGGATGCCGAACTGAGGGACGTAGACGGTGATCGGGTCGAAGTGACCGGTGATCGGGATCGCTGCGTTGGTACCCGCCACAAGGTTGATCGGGATCGCGGGAAGGTCGATCGGGATGGTGATGCCGTCGGCCACTTGGCCGTCGGCGAGCATGAATGAACCGAGGTTCCTGGAACCGGTGTTGAAGGAACCGGTGTTGAGGTCGCCTGCGTTGGCGAAGCCGGTGTTGATGCTGCCGCCGTTGAAGCTTCCGGTATTCCGATCGCCGGGGTTGGCATCACCGGTGTTGAAGCTGCCGGTGTTGAAACTTCCCGT